>NZ_KV787150.1:0-67208 GCF_001807025.1 Corynebacterium sp. HMSC11E11
GGCCCGCAGCGCCCGGCCGAGCTCCCGGGCCCGCGAGCGCTCCACTCGCACGAGCAGCCGACGCACCGGCGTGCCGGGTTCGATGCCCGCCGGCGGCCGTCCCCCGGGCGGCATGTCGACCGGGCCGAGGATTTCCGCGCCCTCCGGCGGCTCGAAATCTGCCATGAAGCGCTCCACGCCCTCGGCGGTGCCGTCGATCGCCGCCATCCTCGTCGCCGGAGGCAGTCCGGCGGCGTCGCGGTCGGCGAGTTCCCGGGCGGCGGCGCCGGTGACGTCCCACGTGAGCAGGTCGCCCACCACCGGCACGGCGGCGTCGGCGTCGATGACCACGTGTCCGCCCGCGGCCGCCGGCCGCACCAGATGCACCGCCCGCGCCCACGTGGCCATCGCCTCCTCCTGTGCCCGCAGGTCCTGGCGGTTCATCGTCGCCCACGTGTCCAGGATCAGCGCCGCACCGTAACCGCCGGGCACCTTCGGCTCGGCGCCGGGAGTGGCCACGACGATCCGCGCCCCGCCCTTGACTTCGTCGAGGATCCGCTCCCCCGACGACGAGATCACCGGATGCGGCCGGAACGTGCGCCCCAGTTCCTCGGCGGTGCGGTCGGAGCCGATGATCACCGGGCGGATCCTCGTGCCGCCGCAGGAGTGGCATCGGTGCCGCACGTCGACTCGGCCGCACCAACGGCACGTCGGCGGTGCGGCGTCGCCGGCCATGTCGGGCGACGGGCCATGCGGAATCTCCAACGGCCCATTGCAGTGCCGGCACCGTGCGGGCGTCCCGCACCGCGCGCACGCCAACGTGGGCACGTATCCCTTGCGGGGCACCTGGACCAGCACCGGCAGATCGTCGCGCAGCGCCGCGGCGGCGATGCGGAATGCCGCGGCGGGCAACCTGCCGCGGGAGACGTCCTCGGGATCGGCCCCGGTGTCGGCGGTGGCGACGATGTCGGGCATGCGGGCGGTCAACGTCTCCACCGTGGGCACCAGTCCGTGGGCCCACCCGGACTCGACGAGCAACTCCACCTCGGCCGTGCGCGTCGCCGACGCGAGGATCAGCGCGCACCCCTCCAACGCCGAGCGGGTGACCAGCACGTCGCGGGCGTGGATGTACGGGGCGCGGGGATCGACGAGATTGTCGTCGCCGTCGTCGAGGATGACCGCCAACCGCAGATTACGCACCGGCGCATACGCCGCCGACCGAGTGCCCACCACCAGGCGCCCCTGCCCGTGCAGGATGTCCAGGTAACGCCGATACCGCGATTCGGGGCCGAGGCCGGCGGCGAGCGTCGTGATCTGCCGGGGGCTGACCAACTCCCGCAGAGCCGCCTCGACCGCGTCTAGCGCCCGCTGATCCGGCACGACGACGAGCACCCCACCGCCGTCGCGGGCGACCGTCACGGCCAACTCGGCCAACCGCGCGGCCACGTCCTCCCCCGGTGCCGGATGCCACGCCGCCCTGGCGTGGGCCCCGGAGCGCACCGCCCGCACAAAAGACCCTCCGAAGGCGTAGGCGTTCCATGCCGACAGGTCGACGTCGTCAAGCTCCAGCCGCCCCAACTCCTCCCACGACGGCCCCGGACCCGCGCCACGCGCCTTCTCCGCCCGCGCATGCCGCGACGGAACCGCCGAACGGATGATGTCCGACCGCACGCCCGCGTACAGCTCCGCCAGCGAATCGACCAGCGCCGCCAACTGCGGCGGATACACCACCTCCGGCGACACGACGTCCTTGATCGGCGTCAGCGCCCCCTCATGCTCCGCCGACGCCGCCCGCTCCAACACGATGCCGTTGACCAGCTGCCCCGCGAACCGGATGCGCACCCGCGTGCCCGGCAGCGCCTGCGCCGACAACGTCTCCGGCACCGAATAGTCGAAAAGCCGGTCCAGCTGCGGCAACCCCAGCAACGGCAAAACCCGGGCCACCGGCCGGTCGGCCATGGTGTCCCGGGTCGTCGTCATGGCAACCCATCTTAGAGACGGGCCGCCGCGAATGCCCCATCGACGGAGGCGCTACACGCCCGCCGCCGCACGCAGCTCCGTCACACGGTTGACCCGCTCCCACGGCAGGTCCACGTCGGACCGGCCGAAGTGACCGTAGGCCGCGGTCTGCGCGTAAATCGGGCGCTTGAGCTCCAGCTCCCGGATGATCGCCGCCGGACGCAGGTCGAACACCTTGCGGATCGCGTCCTCGATGGTGCGGCGGTCCACGGTGCCCGTGCCGAAGGTCTCCACGTACAGGCCCACCGGATTCGCGCGGCCGATGGCGTAGGCCACCTGCACCTCCACGCGGTCGGCGAGGCCGGCGGCGACGACGTTCTTGGCCACCCAGCGCATGGCGTACGCGGCGGAACGGTCGACCTTCGACGGGTCCTTGCCCGAGAACGCGCCGCCGCCGTGGCGGGCCATGCCGCCGTAGGTGTCGACGATGATCTTGCGGCCGGTCAGGCCGGCGTCGCCCATCGGGCCGCCGACGACGAACGAACCCGACGGGTTGATCAGCAGCGTCAGTTCCGACACGTCGAGGTCCGGCAGGCCCTCGGCGCCGAGCACCGGGTCGATGACCTCGCGGCGCAGGTCCTCCTCCAGCCGGGCATGGGTGACGCCCGGGTTGTGCTGGGTGGAAATGACCACGGTGTCGAGCGCGACCGGCACGTCGTTGTCGTCGTAGCCGACGGTGACCTGGGTCTTGCCGTCCGGGCGCAGGTAGTCGAGGGTGCCGTCCTTGCGCACCTCCGTCAGGCGGCGGGCCAGGCGGTGCGCCAGCGCGATCGGCAGGGGCATCAGTTCGGGGGTCTCGCGCACGGCGTAGCCGAACATGAGGCCCTGGTCGCCGGCGCCGGCGCGGTCGTCGGCCTCGATCTCGCCGCCGGAGCTGCGGGACTCCAGCGACTCGGTGACGCCATCGGCGATCTCCGGGGACTGCTCGCCGATGGACACCGACACGCCGCAGGTGGTGCCGTCGAAGCCCTTCTCCGACGAGTCGAAGCCGATCTCCATGAGGCGACGGCGGACGATGCGCGGGATCTCCACGTAACCGGTGGTGGACACCTCGCCGACGACGTGGACCAGGCCGGTGGTCACGACGGTTTCGACGGCGACGCGGCTGTCCGGGTCGACCTCGAGCAGGGCGTCGAGGATCGCATCGGAGATCGAGTCGCAGATCTTGTCCGGATGCCCCTCGGTGACGGATTCGCTGGAGAACAGGCGAAGGTCGTGAGCCACGGAAAGCCTTCCTAACCGCGCGGTGGTTTCCCGCCGCGCCGGGTTCGTTGTCTGGGTACCTGCCGAATCATAGACCAAGCGGTTCATTCGGTACCGCAGGGGGTACCGGTGACGGGTCGTGTCGCGTGACGACGCCCGTCGTCAAGCCCGAGCGGCCGCAGTGCGGGACACGGCGTCGAGGATGCGCGACGCCACGGCGTGCTTGGAACCGCGCGGCACCTCGTCGACCGAGCCGTCGGCGGAGAGGATCCATCCGACGTTGTCCTCGGCGCCGAAGGTGGCGCCGCCGGAGACGTCGTTGCACATGAGCAGATCGCAGCCCTTGCGGGCGAGCTTCGCGGTGGCATGCTCCAGCGGCGTGGCGGTCGCGTCGCCGGTCTCCGCCGCGAAGCCGACGATGATCGTGTCGGCGTCGAGCTCGCCGTCGGCGCGGCGGCGGACGGTGGCGGCGAGGATGTCGGGGTTTTCCACCAGGTCGATGCGCGACAGGGCGTCGTCGGACGCGCCCTTCTTCAGTTTGGCGTCGGACTCGGAGGCGGGACGGAAATCGGCGACCGCGGCGGCCATGATGACCACGTCCGCCCCCTGCGCCTCCTGCGCCACGGCGGCGTCGAGATCGCGGGCCGAGGTGATCGACCGCAGCGTCACGCCGGGCGGGGTGTCCAGCGCGTCGACGGCGCCGGCGATGAGGGTGACGTCGGCGCCGCGCTGGGCGGCGACGTCGGCCAGGGCGAATCCCTGGCGGCCGGAGGAATGGTTGCCGATGAAGCGCACCGGGTCGATGGCCTCCCGGGTGCCGCCGGCGGTGATGACCACCCGCTTGCCCTCGAGATCGCGGGTGAACGCCGCGGGCTCCTCCACGGCCAGCAGCGCGAACTTGGCGATCTGCTCCGGCTCCGGCAGACGCCCCGGGCCCGTGTCGACGCCGGTGAGCCGGCCGTGCGCGGGATCGAGGACGATGGCGCCGTGGCGGCGCAACGTGGCAACGTTGTCGCGGGTGGCGGGATGGTTCCACATCTCGGTGTGCATGGCCGGCGCGTAGACGACCGGGCACGTGGCCACCAGCAGCGTCGCGGTGAGCAGATCGTCGGCGCGGCCGTGGGCCGCCCGCGACATCAGGTCGGCGGTGGCGGGTGCGACAACGACGAGATCGGCCTCCTGGCCGACGCGCACGTGGCGGACCTCGTCGACGGCGTCGAACACCTGGGTCGACACCGGGTTGCCCGACAGCGCCTCGAAGGTGGCGGCCCCGACGAAGTTCAGGGCCGACGGCGTGGGCACCACGCGAACGGAATGTCCGCGTTCGGTGAAGGCCCGCACGAGGTGGCACGCCTTGTAGGCGGCGATCCCCCCGGACACCCCGACGACGACGTTGAGCCGACCATCACCCGCCATGCCGCTGCCCGCCACGTCTCAGCCCGCCTAGCCCTCGGTGTGCTCGAGCAGGCCCGCGTTGATCTCGCGCAGCGCGATGGACAGCGGCTTCTCGGCCACGCCCGGGGTCACCAGGGGGCCGACGTACTCGAGCATGCCTTCGTCGATCTGCTGGTAGTAGTCGTTGATCTGCCGGGCGCGCTTGGCCGCGAAGATCGCCAGCGCGTACTTCGACGACGCGGTCGTGAGCAGCTCGTCGATCGGCGGGTTGGTGATGCCGACCGGCGGGTCGAAGACGGCTTCGGGGGCGGCGGTGCTGTCCTGGGTCACTGTGACGATCTCCCTGTCCTGGTAGTGAAAGCCTGTATGTGAACCGCATGCGGCGAGAGCATGCGAGCCGGGTCCCGGCGACGGTGTCCGGCGTGTGAAAAACCGGCGGCGGCGTCGGAATGGCGGACCATTCCGGCTCCGACCGCCGGCGGGTCATTTCCCGAGCAGTGCCGCGCTGATCTCCGCGACCGCCCGGTCGACGTCCTCGTTGACGACCCTCTGGTCGAACTCGCCCATCGCGTCCATCTCGGTGCGCGCCGTTTCCAGCCTGCGCTTGATGTGCTCCTCGGATTCCGTGCCGCGGCCGGTGAGCCGCTCCACGAGAACCTCCCAGCTGGGAGGGGCGAGGAAAAGCAAGTGCGCGTCCGGAGAGGACTGCCGGATCGACCGGGCTCCGGCGAGGTCCACCTCGACGAGCACCGGACGGCCGGCGGCGAGGGCCTCCTCCACGGGGCGTCGAGGGGTTCCCGAACGCTGCAGGCCGCCATGGATGTCGGCCCATTCCAGCATCTCGCCGGCGTCGATGCGCCGGTCGAACTCCTCGCGGTCGACGAAGAAGTAGTCACGGCCGTCGACCTCGCCCGGGCGCGGGGCCCGCGTGGTCATGGAAACGCTGAAGTAGAGGTCCGGGACCTCGGCGCGGAGCCGGTCGACGACGGTCGACTTGCCCACGCCGGCGGGTCCGGAAAGAACCACGAGGCGAGAAGCGGAGTCCCCGGACATGGCGATTACTCGGCGGAGAAGCCGAAGCGCTCCAGCAGGGCGCGACGCTGACGGTCGCCGAGGCCGCGCAGACGGCGGGTCTGGGCGATCTCCAGGTCCGTCATGATCTCCTGGGCCTTGACCTTGCCGACCTTCGGCAGGGCCTCGAGAAGGGCGGAGACCTTCATCTTGCCGATGATCTCGTCCTCGTCGGCCAGCTTCAGGACCTCGGGCAGATCGGTCGCACCGCGCTTGAGCTTGTCCTTCAGCTCGGCGCGGACCTTGCGGGCCTGGGCGGCCTTCTCGAGGGCGGCTGCACGCTGCTCGGGGGTCAACTGCGGAAGGGCCACGGGTTCCTCCGTTAAAAAATTAGACGTTTCGGGATGGTCCGGTCATTCGGACCGGAGGTGACCGTACCTCACCAACACGATTTCGTGTCAATGCGCCGCGCGTGTCGTCCGGGTTGGAGACATCACGCGGCCCTTCGTGCGACCGGCGGCTGCTTTCCGACGACCTGCGGAATCTCCCGTGAGGAACCTCCGCGACCGTGTGAGCCGCCGACCGGCGCGACGGCCGATCAACTCCGGCAATCATAGCACCGGTTGTCTCAGCGCAAGAACCGCCGTCCCTGCGCAGCCTCCGCCTAACGGCTGGTGGCTGGGCTGGAACGGCGGTTCGCGACGTTCGGTGTGCGGCGTCTGCGCTACGCGGGATACTCCCCCGCCGCGTCGGCGACGGCGCGCGCGAGCGCCTCGGGGTTCGGCCCATGGCGCAGGATGCCGCGCGAGATGTTCGGCAGCGCCAACCGGGCGCAATCGCCGGCGAGCCTGTTCACGTCCTCCGGGCCCGCGCCCTGGGCGCCGACTCCCGGCATGAGGATCGGCCCGTTCAACTCGTCGAGGCGCGGCGCGCGGTCGAGGGTCGCGCCGACGACGACTCCAACGGGACCGCACTCGTCGCCCGCCGAGATGTGCGGCGCGTTGCGCTCGGCCGCGCGATCGACGATGTCCTGCGACAACGCCACGGACGCGCCGTCGCGGTCGACCACCGCGTCCTGCACCGACCGGCCCTCCGGATTGGAGGTCGCCGCCAGCACGAACACGCCGCGTCCGGTGTCCTCCGCCAGCGACAGGGCCGGTTCGAGGGAACCGAAGCCCAGGTACGGCGACACCGTCACCGCGTCGACGGCCAAGGGGGAACCGTCGGAAAGCCATGCATCGGCGTAAGCCGCCATCGTCGATCCGATGTCGCCGCGTTTGGCGTCGGCCAGCGTCAGGGCACCGCCGTCGGCCAAGTCCGCCAGCGCCCGCTCGAGGATCGCGAAACCCTTCGAGCCGTACGCCTCGTAGAAGGCGACCTGCGGCTTGACCAGCGCGACCGTGCCCGCGAAGGCTTCGACGCAGATGCGGGTGAAGGTCTCCACGCCCGCGGCGTCGACCGTCAACCCCCAGTCGCGCAGCAGCGACGGGTGCGGGTCGATGCCCGCGCACAGGCGTCCACGCTGCTTCGTCGCGGCGACGAGACGCGAACCGAAGCTCGCGCGCCCGGCGCCGGCCGAAGAAGCGGAGGTGGCGTTATCCGGCACCGCGCACCTACTGACCGAGGACGTGCAGGTCCTGGAGGGCCCGCACCTCCATCTCGTTGTTGCGCACCGCGGAAATGCCCTGGACCGCCGCGACGGCGCCCTGGACCGTGGTGACGCACGGGATGTTCATGGCCACCGCCGCCGCGCGGATCTCGTAGCCGTCCGAGCGGACGTCGGCGGAACCGACCGGGGTGTTGATGACCAGGTCGACCTCGCCGCCGCGGATGACGTCGACGATCGTCTTCTCGCCGGCGACCTCCGGGCCATCCTCGGTGAGCTTGTTGACGACCTCGCACTCGATGCCGTTGCGGCGCAGCATGCCCGCCGTGCCGTGGGTGGCCAGGATTCGGAAGCCGAGGCCGGCCAGGCGCTGGATCGGGAAGACCAGCATGCGCTTGTCGCGGTTGGCCAGCGAGACGAACACCGTGCCTTCGGTGGGCAGCTCGCAGTAGGCTCCGGCCTGCGACTTCGCGTACGCCGCACCGAAGTCGCCCG
This sequence comes from Corynebacterium sp. HMSC11E11, assembly GCF_001807025.1. NCBI lineage: Bacteria > Bacillati > Actinomycetota > Actinomycetes > Mycobacteriales > Corynebacteriaceae > Corynebacterium > Corynebacterium sp. HMSC11E11. The sequence continues at coordinate 7,709 of NZ_KV787150.1, forward strand.
CCAGGCCCATGACCTCGCCGGTGGACTTCATCTCGGGGCTGAGCAGGCTGTCGAGCTCACGGCCGTCCGGGCTGCGGAAGCGGTTGAACGGAAGCACGGCCTCCTTCACCGCGATGGGTGCCTCCGGCGGCAGCGAACCGCCGTCGACGTCGCGCGGCAGCATGCCCTCCTCGCGCAGCTCGGCGATGGTGGCGCCCATCATGACGCGGGACGCGGCCTTCGCCAACGGCACCGAGGTGGCCTTCGACACGAACGGCACCGTGCGGGATGCGCGCGGGTTCGCCTCGATGACGTAAAGGGTGTCGTCGCGCAGGGCGTACTGGACGTTCATCAGGCCCTTGACGCCGATGCCGTGCGCCAGCTTGCGGGTGGACTCGCGGACCAGGTCGATGATGCCCTGGCCCAGCGTCATCGGCGGCAGCGCACAGGCGGAGTCGCCCGAGTGGATGCCGGCCTCCTCGATGTGCTCCATGACTCCGCCCAGGTAGACCTCGTCGCCGTCGCACAGGGCGTCGACGTCGATCTCGATGGCGTTGTCCAGGAACCGGTCGACCAGCACCGGGTGCTCGTCGGAAAGCTCCGTGGCGCGGTTGATGTAGTCCTCCAGCGTGGCCTCGTCGTAGACGATCTCCATGCCGCGGCCGCCCAGGACGTAGGACGGGCGCACCAGCACCGGGTAGCCGATGGAGTCGGCGATGTCGCGCGCCTCCGCGAAGGAGGTGGCGGTGCCGAACTTCGGGGCCGGCAGATCGGCGGCGGCGAGGACCTTGCCGAATTCGCCGCGGTCCTCGGCCAGGTCGATGGCGGCCGGGGTGGTGCCGACGATGGGCACGCCCGCCGCCTCGAGGCGCTGCGCCAGGCCCAGCGGCGTCTGGCCGCCCAGCTGGACGATGACGCCGGCGACGGTGCCCGACTGCGACTCCGCGTGGTAGACCTCCATGACGTCCTCGAACGTCAGCGGCTCGAAGTAGAGGCGGTCGGCGGTGTCGTAGTCCGTGGACACGGTCTCCGGGTTGCAGTTGACCATGACGGTCTCGTAGCCGACGCGGGACAGCTCGAGCGCGGCGTGGACGCAGGAGTAGTCGAACTCGATGCCCTGGCCGATGCGGTTCGGGCCGGAGCCGAGGATGATGACCTTCTCCTTCTCGGTCTGCGGCGTGACCTCGGACTCGGCGGCCGGGTCGAGTTCATAGGCCGAGTAGTGGTACGGGGTCTTTGCCTCGAACTCGGCGGCGCAGGTGTCCACGGTCTTGTAGACCGGGTGGACGCCCAGGCGCCAGCGCAGCAGGCGCACGCCCTCTTCGCCGGCGAGCTCCGGGCGCAGCGCGGCGATCTGGGCGTCGGACAGGCCCCAGTACTTCGCCTCGCGCAGCAGATCCTCGTCGACGACGGAGGCCTCGAGCAGGGCGGTGCGAATGTCCTGCAGGTTTTCCATCTCGGTGATGAACCACGGATCCAGGCCGGAGGCCTCGTGGATCTGGTCGACGGTGGCGCCGAGGCGCTGGGCCAGCTCCACGTCGTAGATGCGGCCCTCGGTCGGGCGCTTGAGGTCCGCCAGCACGGCGTCGACGTCGGTGGCGCGGTCGCCGGCGAAGTACTCGTCGGGCTGGGTCCAGAAGCCGGCGGGCTTGGACTCCAGCGAACGCATGGCCTTGCCGAGCGCGCCGATGTAATTGCGGCCGATGGCCATGGCCTCGCCCACGGACTTCATGGTCGTGGTCAGGGTGTCGTCGGCGCCCGGGAACTTCTCGAAGGCGAAGCGCGGGGCCTTGACGATGACGTAGTCCTGCACCGGCTCGAAGGCCGCCGGGGTCTCGCCGGTGATGTCGTTGGTGATCTCGTCGAGCGTGTAGCCGATGGCCAGCTTCGCGGCGATCTTGGCGATCGGGAAGCCGGTGGCCTTCGACGCCAACGCCGAGGAACGCGACACGCGCGGGTTCATCTCGATGGTGATGAGGCGGCCGTCGCGCGGATTGAGGGCGAACTGGATGTTGCAGCCGCCGGTGGCCACGCCGACCTCGCGGAGGATGGCGATGCCCTGGTCGCGCATGACCTGGTACTCGCGGTCGGTCAGCGTCAGGCCCGGGGCCACGGTGACCGAGTCGCCGGTGTGGACGCCCAGGGCGTCGACGTTTTCGATGCAGCAGATGACCACGACGTTGTCGTCGCCGTCGCGCATGAGCTCGAGCTCGAATTCCTTCCAGCCGAGGATCGACTCCTCGATGAGGACGTTGGCCTCCGGCGAGGCGGCGAGGCCGCCGCCGGCGATGCGCTCCAGGTCCTCCTCGGTGTACGCCAGGCCGGAGCCCAGGCCGCCCATCGTGAAGGAGGGACGGACGACGACGGGCAAGCCCAGTTCCTTGACGGTCTCGTGGACCTCGTCCATGTTGTGGCACACGCGGGAGCGGGCCGACTCGCCGCCGATCTTGGCGACGATGTCCTTGAACATCTGGCGGTCCTCGCCACGCTGGATGGCGGGGATGTCCGCGCCGATCAGCTCGGCGCCGTACTTCTCCAGAATGCCTTCGCGGTCCAGCGCGATGGCGGCGTTGAGCGCGGTCTGGCCGCCGAGGGTGGCCAGCACGGCGTCGATCGGGTGACCCTCCGCGGCTTCCTTGGCGAAGATCTTCTCGATGTAGGACGTCTGGATCGGCTCGATGTAGGTGGCGTCGGCGAACTCGGGGTCCGTCATGATCGTCGCCGGGTTGGAGTTGATCAGCGTGACGCGCAGCCCCTCCTCGCGGAGGACGCGACACGCCTGGGTGCCGGAGTAGTCGAACTCGCAGGCCTGGCCGATGACGATCGGACCGGAACCGATGACCAGGACGTGATTGATGTCGTTGCGGCGAGGCATGTTCTAGTTCTGGCCTTCCTGGTTGTTCGAGCCGGCGCGGTCCATCAGCGCCATGAAGTCGTCGAAGAGGTTGTGGGCGTCATGCGGGCCGGCCGCCGACTCCGGGTGGTACTGCACGGAGAAGGCCATGCCCGACTCGAGCGCGACGCCCTCGACGGTGTCGTCGTTGAGGCAGGTGTGGGTGACGCGGGCCGGGCCCCACGGGGTGTCGAAGCTCTCGCCCGCGGTGCCCTCGAGGGCGAAGCCGTGGTTCTGGGCGGTGATGTAGATGGTGCCGGTGACGTGGTCCTTGACCGGCACGTTGATGCCGCGGTGGCCGAAGCGCATCTTGTAGGTGTTCAGGCCCAGGGCACGGCCGAGGATCTGGTTGCCGAAGCAAATGCCGAACAGCGGCATGCCGTCGTCCAGGGCGTTCTTGGCCACCTGGACCATCGCGTCGGCGGTGGCCGGGTCGCCGGGGCCATTGGAGATGAACACGCCGTCCGGGTCGTGGTCCTTCTTGATCTGCGGGTACGGGGTGTTCGCCGGCACGACGACGACCTTGGCGCCGCGCTTGGCCAGCTCCCGCGGGGTGTTGGCCTTGATGCCGAGGTCATAGGCCACGACGGTCGCCGTCGGCTCGCCCTCGGGTTCGATGACGTAGGTCTCCCCCACCGTGACCTCTTCGGACAGGTTCGCGCCGGCCATCGACGGCTGCGCGCGGACGATCTCCACGAGTTCGTCGACGGGCTTGGCGGCGTCGTCGCCGGAGAAGATGCCCGCTGCGATGGAGCCGTGGTCGCGGATGTGGCGCACGAGGGCGCGGGTGTCGATCTGGCGGATGCCGATGAGGCCCTGCCCGACCATTTCGTCGACCAGCGTCCGCTTGGTGCGCCAGTTCGACGGCGCGCGGGACAGGTCGCGGATGACGTAGCCTGCGGCCCAGATGCGGCCGTCGCGGGACTCGGAGTCCTCGTCGTTCCAGCCGGTGTTGCCGCTCTGCGGCGGCGTGGCGACGATGATCTGCCGGTGGTACGACGGGTCGGTCAGGGTTTCCTGGTAGCCGGTCATGGCGGTGGTGAAGACCGCCTCGCCGAGGGTCGTTCCGGTGGCGCCGAAGCCTCGGCCGCGGAAGACCTTGCCGTCGGCGAGGACCAGGACCGCGGGGGTGTTCTTGTCCGCGGGGGCGTTGCTCACGTGGCTGCCTTTCTCGATGTTCTCCGCATGGAGCATGTCGTCTTTGTGGTGCTTGCCCATCAGGCGTCGGCCTTTCCGTCGAGGGCCGTGACGCGGCCGCGCAACACGGTGGCGGCGACGGAGACGGCCATCTCCATGTCTTCGTAGGGGGTGTTTTCGGCCTTCGACGCCAGGTCGGCGCCGCGGACCGTCCAGGGGCGGCCGGGGTCGACGACCGTGAGGTTCGCGGGCTCGCCGACGGCGATGGGGCGTCCGTGGCCGGGCAGGCGGACGATCTCCGCCGGCCGTTCGCTCATGACCTTCGCCAGCCAGCGCCAGTCGCAGGGCCCGTCGAGGACGAACTCCTTCGCGATGATCGGCAGCGAGGTCTCCAGGCCGAGCATGCCGGGCTTGGCGTGCTCGAATTCGCAGCACTTCTCTTCCGAGCCGTGCGGCGCGTGGTCGGTGGCCACGCAGTCGATGACGCCCTCGATGAGCGCCTCGCGCAGCGCCGCCGCGTCGCGGTCCTCGCGCAGGGGCGGGTTGACGCGGTTGACGCCGTCGAAGGTCTCGAGGCGGGCGTCGGTGAGGATCAGGTGATGCGGGGTGACTTCCGCCGTCAGCGGGATGTCGCGTTCCTTCGCCCACTTGACCAGTTCCACGGTGCCTTCGGTCGACGCGTGGCAGATGTGCATGCGTCCGCCGTAGTCGCGGGCCATGATCGCGTCGCGGGCGACCATGGACTCCTCGGCCACACGCGGCCAGCCGCCCAGCCCCAGGCGGGCGGCGGTCGGCCCCTCGTGGGCGACGGCGCCCTTGGTCAGGCGGGGATCCTCGCAGTGCTGGGCCAGCAGGACGTCCTCGCCGCGGGCGTACTCGATGGCGCGGCGCATGATCTGCGGGTCGTCGACGCACTTGCCGTCGTCGGAGAACATGCGGACCTTGGCCTGCGAGTCGGCCATCATGCCGAACTCCGTCAGGCCCTGGCCCTTGAGTCCCTTGGTGATGGACCCGACCGGGTGGACGTCGCACAGGCCGATGGCCTGGGCCTTGAGCCACACCGACTCGGCGATGGCGGGGTCGTCGGTGACCGGCGCGGTGTTGGCCATGGTGAACACGGCGGTGAAGCCGCCGCGCGCGGCCGCGGCCGAACCGGTCGCCAGGGTTTCGGTGTCCTCGCGGCCCGGCTCGCGCAGGTGGACGTGGATGTCCACGAGCCCGGGCAGCAGGATCAGCGAATCGAAGTCGAGCACCCGTGCGCCCTCGCCGGCCTCGACGTCGGCGCCGATGGCGGCGATGACGCCGTCGCGGATGAGGACCTTGACGTCCTCGCCTTCGCCGTAGGGGCGCACGCCGGTCAGCAGGAGCTCGCCGGGCGCGGCGGCGGCCAGGGGGCCGACGGGCGGGAACGCGGAATCGTCGTGGTGGTTCCCGGTGGTGGTTCCGGTCGTCGTTCCGGTCACTGTGCCGCTCCTTCCGGGGAGAACGAGGTTTCGGCCGTCAGCAGCGTGAACAGCACCGCCATGCGGACGTGTACGCCGTTGGACACCTGCTGCAGCACCGCGGTGCGCGGCAGGTCGGCGACGTGGTCGTTGATTTCCATTCCTCGGAGCATGGGGCCCGGGTGCATGACGACGCAGTCGTCGCGAAGCAGCTTCTCCCGGTCGCGGGACAGGCCGTACCGGGTGGCGTACTCGCGGTGCGACGGGAAGAATCCGCCGTCCATCCGCTCGGCCTGGACGCGCAGCATCATCACCGCGTCGGCGTCGGGCAGTTCCGGCTCCATGCGGTGGGCCACGCGCACCGGCCAGTTCTCCACGCCGAAGGGCAGCAACGTCGGCGGCGCGACGAAGACGACCTCAGCACCCAGCGCCGACAGCAGGTCCGCGTTGGACCGGGCGACGCGCGAGTGCAGGATGTCGCCGACGATGACGACCTTGCGGCCCTCGATGCCGCCGAGTCGCTGGCGCAGCGTCACGGCGTCGAGCAGCGCCTGCGTCGGGTGCTGGTGCTTGCCGTCGCCGGCGTTGATGATCGCCGGCTGCTGACCGTGCTTGCCGGTCCAGTCGGCGATGAGCTTGGCCGCGCCCGACGCCGGGTGGCGCACGACGATGGCGTCGGCGCCGATGGCGTCGAGGGTCAGCGCGGTGTCCTTGAGGCTTTCGCCCTTCTTCACCGACGACGACGACGCCGAAATGTTGATCACGTCGGCGCTCATCCACTTGCCCGCGGTTTCGAACGACGCGCGGGTGCGGGTCGAGTTCTCGTAGAAGCAGGTGAAGATGGTGCGGCCGCGCAGCGTCGGCAGCTTCTTGATCTCGCGGCCCGCCAGGGCCTCCCGGAAACGGTCGGCCTCGTCCATGAGGCCCACGATCTCGTCCTTGGACAGATCGGCGATGCTCAGCAGATGCTTCACGACGCCCGCGTCCTGCTCAGGATCACCGCGTCGCGGCCGTCGATGTCCTCGACGAGGACCCGGACGTCCTCGTGGCGGGCGGTCGGCAGGTTCTTGCCCACGTAGTCGGCGCGGATCGGCAGCTGGCGATGGCCGCGGTCGACCAGCACGGCCAGCTGGATGATGTCCGGGCGCCCGATGTCGTTGAGGGCGTCGAGCGCGGCCCGGATGGTGCGTCCCGAAAACAGCACGTCGTCGACGAGCACCACGATCGTGCCGTCGATGCCGGCGTCGGGGATCCGCGTCGGCTGCAGCGCGCGATGCGGGCGGTTCCGCAGATCGTCGCGGAACAGCGTGATGTCCAGGGAGCCGGTCTCCGGCTTCACCCCGGAGTACTCCTCGATGCGCTCGGCCAGCCGTTCGGCCAGGGGCACGCCGCCCGACGGGATGCCCAGCAGCACCACCCTCGGCGCGCTCGATCCGTCCAACGCGGTCTTTTCGATGATCTGGTGCGCGATGCGCGCGACGGTCCGACCGACCTCGTCGGCGTTCAGCAGTTCCGTCGTATCTGCGGAAGTGCCGTCGACCGGGGTCGCCGGGTTCGTGTTGTCGCTCATCGTGACCTCCTTCCCCGCCTCTCCGTGCGGTCCGTTAAAGGATGTCCCGTGATTGCCCACGGTTACGGCTGCGATCCTACCAGCCGCCCCGGGCCAAACCGTCCAGCCCCCGGCCCCTGAATCAGGGCGCGCCGAAGGAAACCGCCATGAGCGGCACCATGACGATGATGGGCCACAGGATGGCCACGGCGGCCAGCACGATCAGCCACGTCTTGCGCAGCCAAAGCGCACCGGCCAGTCCGACGATGTTGAGCGCCCACGCCCACGGGTTGGCGAACATGTCGGCCATGTTCCCGACCGTCTGCACCACGATGGAGGCGACGAGCAACAAGGCTACGCAAACTACGAGCCAAACTGGTATATCTCCGGATGGTTTGAACTTAATAGCCATCATTTCACACTCGTCAGCTTTGCAATTCAGTGCCACTGGCAACTCTTAACTGACAACTCTTATGAGTGGCCCAGAACAAGATAGCCTCAGCGGCGACTTTGCCCGACCATCCCACACCTGGGGCATATCGGGCCCGATCGACTTCAGCTGCCAAAGGGTGGTCTTAGCGCTTTTGCAACCGGTCAGAAGCGCACTACTTCGTCGCCTCGAGCTTCTTCTTGGCGTCCTCGACGTCGAAATCGGCGGTCGGCCACTCGAGCTCCAGCCCGCGCAGGGTGTCGAGCAACAGGCCCTTGACCACGAGGCGCGAGTACCACTTGCGGTTGGCGGGCACGCAGTACCAGGGGTTGGTCTCCGTCGACGTGCGGCGCAGCGCTTCGTCGTACGCCGCCTGGTAGTCGTCCCACAGGGCGCGGTCGGCAATGTCGCCGACGTCGAACTTCCAATGCTTGTCGTCGCGGTCCAAGCGCTCCATCAGGCGCTCGTACTGCTCGTCGGGGTCGATGTGCAGCATGACCTTGATCAAGTGGACGCCCTGCGCCGCGAGCTCGTTTTCGAACTCGACGATCCGGTCGTAGCGCCCCTCGATCTCGTCGAGCGGGGTGAGTTCCTTGACCTTTTCCACCAGCACGGCTTCGTAGTGCGACCGGTCCCACACGCCGATGCGCCCGGGTTTGGGCATGCGGATGCGCGAGCGGTAGAGGAAATCGCGCTGCTTTTCCTCCTCGGTCGGCCTCCCGAACGAGAACACCTCGACCCCCTGCGGATCGACGCCCTTGAGCACGTGGCGGACGACGCCGCCCTTGCCGGAGGTGTCCATGCCCTGCAGCACGATGATGATCGTCGGCGCCGTCCCGTCCCCGCTGCGCGACGCGGCGTACATCCGCTCCTGCAGGTCGGCGATTTCCTCGTCGTGGTCGTCGAACTGGTCGGCGGCGATCTCCTTTCCCTTCCCGTTGTTCGGCAGACCCGGGGTGGAGTCGGCGTCGACATGCGAAAGCCGCCACCCCTCCCCGACCTTCAGCGCGTGCGCGTCGTCCAGGGTGAAGTGGCGGTGCTTTCGTTTTTTGCCCATGGGGCAATGCTAGTTCGGTTGCGTCTCCGCGGTGTCGTCCCCGGTGTCCGCGGGCTTGCTTGACGACGAGCCGGCCTCGACGACCTCGACCCCGGGGTCCGGCATGGTCGGGGTGCCCGGCACGATCGGAGCGGCGTCCGCGGGGGCGGAGGTCACCCGCACCGCCGCGGCCGCCATGCGGGCCTGGTCGGCGATGTCGGCCTCGGCGTCGAGCACCGCGTTGATGTACGGCGGCGCGACGTCGGTGGAGTACTCGCTGGCCAGCTCCACGCCCTCGACGACGGCCACGCGCGGCGGCACCTCGGGGTTGTGGAACAGCTCCCACGTGCCCACGCGCAGGATCGCGCGGTCGACGGCGGGCAGACGGCGCAGGGGCCACTCCGGCGCCAGGTACGACGCGATGGTGGAGTCGATTCCGACCATCTCCAGGGCCACGCCGCGGACGATCTCCTCGGCGTACTCGGCGATGGGGGCGACGCCGGACTCGTCGTCGCGGGCCAGCTCCAGACGCTCGTCGATGAGCGCGGCGGGGTCGACGCCCCGCTGCTCGGCCTCGAACAGCAGATCCACGGCGCGGCGGCGGGCACGGTACCGCGCGCCGCGGCGCTTGTAGTTGACTTCCTTGCCGGAATCCTTGGCGGGGGTCTTTCCGGAATTGTTGTCGGTCATCGATCCCGCGATCAGTTGTTCACGCGCGACAGGTAGGAACCGTCGCGGGTGTCGATCTTCAGCACGTCGCCGGTCTCGATGAACAGCGGGACCTGGACCTCGGCGCCGGTCTCCAGGGTGGCGGGCTTGGTGCCGCCGGTGGAACGGTCGCCCTGCAGGCCCGGGTCGGTCTGGGCGACGGTGAGGTCGACGGACACCGGCAGCTCGGCGAACAGCGGCTCGCCCTCGTGGAAGGAGACCTGCACGGTGGTGTTCTCCAGCAGGAAGCGGGCCGGGTCGCCCAACAGGTGCGGGGCGAGGTTGATCTGGTCGTAGGTCTTCTCGTCCATGAGGACGTAGTCCTCGCCGTCGCGGTACAGGAAGGTCATGTCGCGGCGGTCGACGGTGGCGGTGTCGACCTTGACGCCGGCGTTGAAGGTCTTGTCGGTGACCTTGCCGGTCACGACGTCCTTGAGCTTCGTGCGCACGAACGCGGGGCCCTTGCCCGGCTTGACGTGCTGGAACTCGACGATCTGCTGCAGCTTGTTGTCGATCTTCAGCACGAGGCCGTTCTTGAAGTCGGAGGTGTTTGCCACGAATAGCTCCTGTTGGGTAGACGACGGGTCTGACCGATATACGATACCCCCGCCGCCGCCGGGACGCTAAAGGGGCGCGCCGGTCGACTCGGTCACACGGTCTTGGGCAGCGGGGTGATGATCTCCGGTTCACCGTCGGTGACGATGACCGTGTCCTCGATGCGCACGCCGCCGTACCCTGGCACGTAGATGCCGGGTTCGATGGTGAGCGTCATGCCGGCGGCCAGGGTTTCCTTCGACCGGGTCGACGCGAACGGGGCTTCGTGGACGTCGAGGCCGATGCCGTGGCCGGTGGAGTGCACGAAGTACTCGCCGTGCCCGGCTGCGGCGATGACCTCGCGGCAGGCCCGGTCGACGTCGGCCAGCGGGGTGCCCGGGCGCGCGGCGGCCACGCCGGCGAGTTGGGCGCGCAGCACGGTGGAGTAGATCTCCATGGCGAAGTCCTCCGCTGCCTCCGGGCCGCCCACGACGAGGGTGCGCGTCATGTCCGAGTGGTAGCCGTTCTTGGCCGCCCCGAAGTCGATGGTGAGCAGGTCGCCGTCGCACAGCTCCCGGTCCTCGGCTCCGGCGTGCGGCTTCGCGGAGTTCGGTCCCGACGCGACGATGGTCTCGAACGCGATGCCGTCCGCCCCGCCGACGCGCATGCGGTGCTCCAGGTCGGCGGCGATGGCGCGCTCCGTGGTGCCGGCGGCGATGATGCCGGATTCCACCAGCCCCTCGAAGGCCCGCACGGCGATGTCGGCGACGTCGCGCAGCGCCTCCAGCTCCGCGTCGTCCTTGACGGCGCGGAGCTTTTCGACGAGGTCGACGGTCTCCGTCAACTCCGCTCCCGCGGCCGGATCGAGTGCCGCGGCAATGCGGTGCATCGACGCGACGGACACGTGCGCCGCCTCGAAGCCGAGCCGGGTGACGCCCGCGGCACCGGCCCGACCGGCCAACTCGACGGCGCAATTGCGCGACAGGTGCAGCTCCAGATCCGGCGCCTCGATGCCGATCTGCGTGGTGTACCGGCCGTCGGTCGACACCATCGCCGAGCCGTCGGCGTGGACCAGGACCGCACCGTTGGAGCCGGTGAAACCCGTCAACCAGCGCACGTGCGGCGGATGGTCGACGACGATGGCGTCGCAGCCGACGTGCTCGAGCTGCTCGGCCAGGCGGGCCCGGCGGTCGGCGTAATCGATGGTGGCGGTCATCGGACGGCTCCTGATGGTTGGTTGCTGCCAGGTACGTGATGGCGGCTACGGGGTGGCGGTTGCCGCGATTCGTCGTAAAGCCAAACCGTACCCGTCCGTGCCGCAGCCCACGATGATTCCGGCGGCCAGGGGCGACAGCAGCGACGTGTGCCGGAATTCTTCGCGCGCGTGGACGTTGGAGATGTGGACCTCGTGGAAGCCCGCGCCGTCGGCGACCTCGGCGAGCGCGTCGCGCAGCACCACCGACGTGTGGGTCAAGCCGCCCGGGTTTATGATCACCGGCCAGCCGTTGTCCGCGGCCTCGTGCACCCAGTCGATGAGCTCGCCTTCGTGATTGGACTGGCGACAATCGACGGAGACTCCGAGCTCGGCGGCCAGGGACTCCAGGCCGGCGACGACGTCGGCGAGAGTCGTCGACCCGTACACCTCAGGCTGACGCTTGCCCAGGCGGTTGAGGTTCGGGCCGTTGAGCACCAGGACGGTCGGGGCGGACGTCATCGCGCCGACTCCTCGTCCGCGGGCTTGCCGGCCGCAACCAACGCCGCGTACGCCTCGCGCAGCTGCTCCTCCGACGGCCCCTCCAAACGCGTGGTCTGTCCCGGCGCCGTGAGCACCACGAACCGGATCGTGCCGCGGCGGTTCTTCTTGTCGCGGGTCATGCCGGCGAACAACTCGTCGAAACGGTCGCCCTCGTACGTGGTCGGCAGGCCGATGGACTCCAGGATCGTGCGGTGACGCTCGACCAGCTCGGCGTCGATGAAGCCGGCGATGCGGGCGAGCTCGGCGACGTAGACCATGCCCACGGCGACGGCGTGGCCGTGGCGCCAGCGGTAGTCCTCGTAGCGCTCGATGGCGTGGCCGAAGGTGTGGCCGTAGTTGAGCGTCTCGCGCAGGCCGGACTCCTTCAGGTCCTCCCCCACGACATGTGCTTTAACGCGGATCGCCCGCTCGATGAGCTCCGGCAGTGCGCCGTCGACGTCCAGGCACGCCGCCGGGTCGGCCTCGTACAGGTCGAGGATCGCGGTGTCCGAGATGAAGCCGGCCTTGATGATCTCCGCCGAGCCGGCCACCAGCTCCGCCTTCGGCAGGGTGCGCAGGAAATCGAGGTCGACGAACACGCCCGACGGTTCGTGGAACGCGCCGACGAGGTTCTTGCCCGCCGCGGTGTTGATGCCGGTCTTGCCGCCCACGGCCGCATCGACCATGGCCAGCAGCGTCGTGGGCACCTGGTAGACCTTGATGCCGCGCATCCACGCCGCCGCGACGTACCCGCCGAGGTCCGTGGCCGCACCGCCGCCGACGGCGACGATGGCGTCGGCCCGGCCGAGTCCCCGCTCGCCGAGCACGTCCCAGCATCGGCCCGCGGATTCCAACGTCTTGCCGGCTTCGGCGTCGGCGATCTCCAACGCGAAAGCGGAGACCCCCTTGGCGGCCAGAGCCTCGACGATGCGGTTTGCGGCCGGGGCGACGCTGCCCTGGTGGATGACGCAGACGTTGGCGGCCTGGCCCGCGGCGTCGGCGATCTGCGCCGTGAGGCCGGAGCCGACCAGAACTTCGTAGGGGGCGGGTCCGTTGACGGGGATGATGGTCACGGTTCGCGGGGTCCTTTCGGGGAAAGCGTCAGTCTCGTTCGTCGCCGTCGGCGGCATCCAGGTAGCCGAGGATCTCGGCGACCACGCGCTGCGGCGAACTGGAATCGGAGCGCGCCTTGAAGCTGGCGACCTCCTCGTACAGCGGGCGCCGGAACTCGTACAGGACGCGGTAGTGCTCCGCCGGATCGTCGGCGTCGAGCACCGGGCGGCCGGTTTCGCCGGAGGTGCGGCGCACGCCCTCCTCCACGCTGACCTCGAGGTAGATGACGTCGTGGTCGGCCAGGCGGTCGCGCGTGGCCTCCGACAACACCGCACCGCCGCCGAGCGAGACGATCCCCGGGCGCTGCAGCGCCTCGGCGACGACCTCCTCCTCGATCTCGCGGAAGCGCGGCTCGCCGAGCTTGGTGAATACGTTGCCGCAGGTGTCGCCCTCCCGTTCCTCGATGAGGTGGTCGGTGTCGGTCAGCGGCTCGTGCAGGGCCCGGGACAGGCGGCGGCCGATCGTCGATTTTCCGGCGCCGGGCGGGCCGACGAGGACTAAGCGGGGAGTTGCCATCGTTGCCGAAACCTACTCCCAGTCCAGACGGTCCGCGACCTGGGCGAGGTAACCGTCGACGTTGCGGCGCAGCTCGACCAGCGAGTCGCCGCCGAACTTCTCGGTGACCGCGCGCGCCAGGGTCAGGGCGACCATGGATTCGGCGACGACGCCGCCGGCGGGCACCGCGCACACGTCGGAGCGCTGGTGGATCGCCGTGGCGGCCTTGCCGGAGGCCATGTCCACGGTCTTCAGGGCGCGCGGGACGGTGGAGATCGGCTTCAGGGCGGCGCGCACCACCAGCGGCTGGCCGTTGGTCATGCCGCCCTCCAGGCCGCCGGCGCGGTTGGTCAGGCGGTCCACGCCGGCGCCGCCGTCGACGCGGACCATCTCGTCGTGGGCCTGCGTGCCACGGCGGCGCGCCTCCTCGAAGCCGTCGCCGATTTCGACGCCCTTGACGGACTGAATGCCCATCAGCGCCGACGCCAGCTGCGCGTCCAGGCGCGCGTCACCGGACACGTGCGAGCCGAGCCCGATGGGCAGGCCGTGGACGACGACCTCGACGATGCCGCCGAGGGTGTCGCCCTGCTTCTTCGCGGCCTCGATCTCGGCGACCATCGACTCCTCGGCCTCCTTCGAGAAGGCGCGCACGGGAGAGGCGTCGATGGCGTCGCGGTCGGCGATCGTCGGCAGCTCGCCCTCGTACGGCTCGGAGGCGCCGATGGAGATGACGTGGCTGACGACCTCGACGCCCAGCGCCTCGCGCAGGATCGACCGGGCGACGGTGCCGGCGGCGACGCGGGCGGCGGTTTCACGCGCCGAGGACCGCTCGAGGATGTTGCGGGCGTCGGTGTGGTCGTACTTGAGCATGCCGTTGAAGTCGGCGTGGCCCGGTCGCGGGCGGGTCAGGGTGGCGCCGCGGGCGGTGTCGAGCTCGGCGGGGTCGACCGGGTCGGCGCTCATGACGGTGGTCCACTTGGGCCATTCGGTGTTGCCGATCATGATGGCCACCGGCGAGCCGAGCGTGCGGCCGTGGCGGACGCCGCCGAGCAGGGTGACCTCGTCGGCCTCGAACTTCATGCGGGCGCCGCGGCCGTAGCCGAGGCGTCGCCGCGCGAGCTGCCGGGAGATCTCCTCCCGGGTGACGGGGATGTCGGCGGGGGCGCCCTCGACCATGGCGACGAGCGCCTGCCCGTGCGATTCTCCTGCGGTGGTCCATCGAAGCATGCGCACATCATCTCATGTCCGTAACGGACGTCACGTCATTGGTCCCCCGAGCGCGGCCCCCGCGCAGGCGATCAGCATCGACGGGCCGTGTGGCAGGGCTGTTCTCCGGGTGGCGACGCCCGCCGCCGCGGTGAGCGTACCGGCGGCGACCATGGCCAGCAGCGTCCCCGGCATCCCGGCCAGCCAGCCGGTGAGGCCGCCCAGCGTGAGCGCCAGTTTCACGTCGCCGCCGCCCATCACCCCCGGCTTGACGACGCCCACCGCCGCGTACCCGCCCGACCAGATCAGGGCGCCCGCGGCGAATGAGGCGAATGAGTCGTCGTAAAGCGAGGCAAGCGCCGCCACGGGCACCGCCGGAAGCGTCAGCCGATCCGGCAGCCGACGCGACGACAGGTCATGCCACGACAACCACGCGGCCCAGACCACGTACGCGCACGCGCACGCCAGCCACGCGACGTTCCCCCACCCCATGCACCCCATGCGGGGAAGTTAACCGGAAAACGCGGCCTCGCGCATGGCGGCCTCCGGAGCCGGACGGCCGGTGAACTGCTCGAACTGGCCCAACGCCTGATGCAGCAGCATGGTCAGGCCGCCCAGGGCGACGTGACCGGCGCGGTCCGCGGCCTCCACCAGCGGCGTCGGCCACGGATCGTAGATGACGTCGAGAATGCGCGGCGCACGCGCCAGCGGTCCGGCGTAGCTTTCCAACGCCTCGGATGGAACGGTGGAGACCAGCACATCGGCCGCGCCGGCGACGTCGGCGAGGTTCGGCGCCGTGAACGGCACCCACGTGAAGCCGACGCCGAGTTGGGCGGCCAACGGCTCGAGCGCGTAAACCCGCTCCGAGCGGGCCACCGCCGACACGTGCGTGACCCCGGCCTGCGCCAGAGCCCACAACGCCGGGCGGGCCGTACCGCCCGCGCCGACGAGCACCGCGCGGCCGTCCGGCAAACCCGTCGCCCCCAACTCGCGCAGGGCGCCCGTGACGCCGTCGCAGTCGGTGTTGTCCGCCCGCCACCCGTCGGCGGTGCGCACCAACGTGTTGGCCGAACCGATGGCGCGGGCGCGGTCGGTGGCCACGTCGGCGAACTCCAGCGCCGCGAACTTGCCCGGCATCGTCACAGAAAAACCGGCGTAGGACTCGTCGGCCTCCCCCACGATGCGCGGCAGGTCCTCCGCCGTGCACCGGAACCGGCCGTATTCCCAGTCGTCCAGCCCCAGCGCCGCATACCCGGCGTTGTGGATCAGCGGCGACCGGGAATGCTCCACCGGATCACCCAGGACGGCGGCGCGATGGGCGATCATCGGTTCGAGTCCAGGACGCCGTTGTCGATGGACTCCCGGATCGCCGCCTGGTGCTCCTCGAACGTCGTCGTGAACACCGTACGGCCGTCCTTGTCCACCGTGACGAAGTACAGCCACGGGCCATCGGCCGGGTTCTCCATCGCAGTGATCGCCTCGATGGACGGCGACGCGATCGGCGTCTCCGGCAGACCGTCCTTGGCGTAGGTGTTCCACGCCGTCTCGCGGGCGCGGTCCTCGTCGGTGGTGGCGACCTCCTGGTCCGGCAGGTCGTAGTTGACCGTCGAGTCGAACTGCATGCGCATCGGCTCGTCCAGGCGGTTGAGGATCACCCGGGCGACCTTGTCGAAGTCGCCGTCCGGCGCCTCCATCTGGATCAGCGACGCGGCGGTGATGAGCTCGTACGGCGACAGGCCCACCCGCGCCGCCGACTCCTCCAGGCCGGTCTGCTCGTAACGGGCCGCCGACTCCTTCACCAGCGTCGACAGCACCTCGCCGGCGGAGGCCTGCGGGTTGAACTGGTGCACGCCCGGCGTGATCAGGCCCTCGATGCGGCGCGGGTCGTCACCACGGGCGCCGACCTCCGCCGTGGCCCACTCGGGAACGCTCAGCTTCGCCAGGTCCATCGTGCCGGCCGCCTGCTTCAGCTCGTCGACCGTGATGCACTCGTCGTCGCCCATGCACGACGCCTCCGAAATGAGGGTGAAGATGCCCTTGCGCACGTCATCCGAGGCGACGATGTGGGTGTCGGCCAGGCGCGTGCCGGTGGGGATGTCCACCGTGCCGGCCTGGTTGGTCGGATCGAGCAACGCGTCGACCGCGGCGGCCGCCGACATCTTCTTCTCCAGGCGGTAGAACCCGGGCTGCAGCTCACCCGAACGGTCGTGGTTGTTCGCCGCGGAAATGAACGCGCCCTCGGTGGCGACGACGCCCATCTCGGTCAGCTCCGACGACAAATCGGACAGCGACGACCCCTGCGCGACCTCGACGACCACGGTTTCGCCGTTGCCCTCGCCGGTGAAGTCCCCCGCTACCCCACCGCGCATCCACAGGAAGCCGACGCCGGCGAGGATGATCACGCTCAACAACACCGAGACGACGTTGATGGCCACCGCCGTCTGCCGACGGCGAACTCGGGGGCGCCGACCCCGCGCGGGCTTCGGTGCCTTCGTGTTCCGGGTGGCCGACTTCGGGCCAGTGCTCATCTCGGTCTCCTCGGGGGACGGGGATCCGACCGCAGGCGGTGGTCGGCGCAATCTTGTTGATTCTCCCCCATATCGGCGACGATTGTCACATTTCAGTCACGAGTGTCGCGCAAAAAATCACGCCGCTGATCCAGCCACGACTGCAGAATCTCCACCGCTGCCGCCTGATCGATGACGCCGCGACCGGCCTTGACGTCGCGTCCGGCCTGGTGAAGCCGGGCTTGCGCCATCACGGTGGTCATGCGCTCATCCGCCAAACGGATGCAGACCCCCTCCCCCAAACGGCGGCGCAGCCGGAACGCGACATCCCCCGCTTTGCGGGCGGACGTGCCGGGCGTGCCGTCAAGCATGAGGGGCAGACCGATGACGATCTCCACCACGTCGAGTTCTTCGGCCAGTTCCACCAGGCGGTCGATGTCCGCCCCGTCGGGGCCCCGGCGACCGGTGTCCCGTGCGATGGTTTCCACGGGGGTGGCCAAAAGACCGTCCGGATCGGACATCGCCACGCCGACGCGCACGTCCCCGACGTCGATGCCGAGCCGCCGTCCGCGGCCCGGGTCATCGGCCCCCGGACGGTCGATCTCGAGCTTCGCCACGATCTAGCCCAGCGAGTCCGCGATGGCGGCCAGACCGGACTCGATGCCGGAGGGCTCGGAACCGGAGCCCTGCGCCAGCTGCGGCTTGCCGCCGCCCCGGCCGCCGATTCGCTCGCCGAGCAGCTTCACCAGATCACCGGCCTTGTGACCGTCCTGGACGGCCGAATCGGTGACGGCGACGGCGAACGGCGCCTTGCCGTCGCACTCCGCGGCCAGGGCGATGATCGCCGCACGGTCGTTGAGACGGCCGCGCAGATCGTTGGCCAGCACGCGAATGTCCTTGGCCTGCGTTCCGGCCGGCAGCTGCAGGCCGAGGTACGTCACGTCGCCGATGACCCGCGCCTTGTCCAGATGCGACTGCGCGTCGGCAAGCAAACGCGCCGCCTGCAGATCCGCGACCTGCTTCTCCGCCGCCTTCAGACGATCGACCAGCGAGGCGATGCGATCCGGCAACTCCGCCGACGGAACCTTGAACTCCGCGGCCAGGCGCTCCGCCAGCATCCGCTCGGTGGACAGGTACCGGAAGGAATCCATGCCCGAGTAGGCCTCGATGCGGCGCGCGCCCGAACCGACCGACGACTCGCCCAGCACCGCCACCGGACCGATCTGCGAGGTGTGTTCGGTGTGCGTGCCACCGCACAGCTCGATGGAGAACGGGCCGCCGATCTCGACGACGCGGACCTCGTTGCCGTAATTCTCGCCGAACAGCGCCATCGCGCCCATCTTCTTGGCCTCGTCGAGCGTGGTCTCGATGGTGTTGACCGCGAAGTCGGAGTCGACGGCCTCGTTGGTGATCGTGGAGATCTCCGCCAGCTGCTCCGGCGTCAGCTGCTCGGTGTAGTTGAAGTCGAAGCGCAGGTAGCCCGGGCGGTTGAGCGAACCGGCCTGCACGGCCGTGGGACCCAGCACCTCGCGCAGGGCCGCGTGGATGAGGTGCGTCGCCGTGTGCGCCTGGCGGGCACCGTGGCGCCACGCCTCGTCGACCTCGGCGCGGATGGTCTGGCCCAGCTCCACGCCACCGGCGGTGACCTTCGACTTGTGCACCCACAGCTTCTTGCCGATCTTCTGCACGTCCTCGACTTCGAGGATCGTGCCTTCGGCGACCAGGCGACCGCGGTCGGCGGTCTGGCCGCCGGCCTCCGCGTAGAGCGGCGACACGTCCAGGATGACCTCGACGTCGTCACCCTCGTGGGCCTGCGTGACGGACTGGCCGTCGATGACCAGGCCGAGGATCGTCGCGTCGGCGGTCAGCTCGGTGAAGCCGACGAACTCGGTGGGGTTGTTGTCCACCCAGTCGCGGTAGACCGACACGTCGGCGTGGCCGTGCTTCTTGGCCAGGTTGTCGGCCTTGGCGCGGGCGCGCTGCTCGCTCATGGCGGCTTCGAACCCGTCGACGTCGACCTCCAGGCCGGCTTCGGCGGCCATCTCCAGCGTCAGGTCGATGGGGAAACCGTAGGTGTCGTGGAGGGTGAACGCCTCCTGGCCGGAGAACGTCGTCGTCCCCTCCTGCTTGAGGGCGGCGGCGGCCTCGTCGAAGCGGTGGGTGCCGGACTCGAGGGTCTTCAGGAACGCGCGCTCCTCGGCGACGGCGGTGCGGATGATGCGCTCGCGGGCCTCGGCGATCTCCGGGTACGACGGCGTCATGGTGTCCATGATGACGTTCATGAACCGCTCCATCGTCTCGCCGGTCGCGCCGAGCAGGCGGGCGGAACGGATGATGCGGCGCAGCAGGCGGCGCAGGATGTAGCCGCGGCCCTCGTTGGAGGGGGTGACGCCGTCGAGGATGAGCATCATGCCGGTGCGGGAGTGGTCGGCGATGACGCGGAAGCGGATGGCGTCCTGGCCGCCGCCCTCGTACTTCGCGCCGGTGATCTCCTCGGCGGCGTCGATGACGGGGCGCAGCAAGTCGGTTTCGTAGACGTTGTCGACGCCCTGCAGCAGGCAGGCGACGCGCTCGACGCCCATGCCCGTGTCGATGTTCTTCTTCGGCAGGTCGCCGAGGATTTCGAAGGAGTCCTTGCCGGTGCCCTGGCCGCGCTCCTTCTCCATGAAGACCAGGTTCCAGATCTCCAGGTAACGGGTGTCGTCGGCGGCGGGTCCGCCCTCGGCGCCGTGCTCGGGGCCGCGGTCGTAGTAGATCTCGGAGCAGGGGCCGCACGGGCCGGGCACGCCCATGGACCAGTAGTTGTCGGCCATGCCGAGGCGCTGGATCCGTTCGGCGGGCACGCCGATCTTCTTCTCCCAGATTTCCGCGGCCTCGTCGTCGTCGAGGTAGACGGTGACCCACAGGCGCTCGGGGTCGAGGCCGTAGCCGCCGTCGGCGACCGGGTTGGTCAGCAGCGCCCATGCATGGCTGATGGCGCCTTCCTTGAAGTACTGGCCGAAGGAGAAGTTGCCGGCCATCTGGAAGAAGGTGTTGTGGCGGGTGGTGATGCCCACTTCCTCGATGTCGAGGGTGCGCACGCACTTCTGGATCGACGTCGCGGTGCCGTTGGGGAACGGCGGGTTCTGTTCGCCGAGGAAGTAGGGCTTGAAGGGCACCATGCCGGCGTTGACGAAGAGGAGGTCCGGGTCCTCGAGGATGAGCGAGGCGCTGGGGACCTCGGCGTGCCCCGCGTTCACGAAGTGGTCGATGAAGCGCTTCCGGATCTCATGGGTCTGCACGGCAGTCGGGTTCCTCTGTGACGACGATGGTGGGTGCCGCCGGGTGGCGGCGATAGCCGTGCCAGCATACCCCCTCGCCCGGAGTTACTCCGTCTTCCCCCGGGTCGTGCCCCGGTTGTTGCCCCGCACGATGCCGCGCAGCGTGGCGAGGTGGTCGCCCATCGCACGTTCCCGGCCGTGCGTGCCGGGCCGGTAGTATTCGGCGTCGACGAGCGGGTCCGGCGGGTATTGCTGCTTGACGACGCCTTTCGGGTCGTCGTGCGGGTATTGGTAGTCCACGGCGTTGCCCAATGCCCGGGCGCCGCTGTAGTGGCCGTCGCGCAGGTGCGGGGGAACGGCGCCGTATTTTCCGGCGCGGACGTCCTTGAGGGCGGCATCGATGGCGGAGATGACCGAGTTCGACTTCGGTGCGGTGGCCAGATGGATGACGGCCTGGGCCAGCGGCAGGCGGCCTTCGGGCAGGCCGATGAGCTGGACGGCCTCGGCGGCGGCGACGGCGACTTGGAGGGAGGTCGGGTCGGCCATGCCGATGTCTTCGCTGGCCAGGATGATGATGCGCCGGGCGATGAACCGGGGGTCCTCCCCGCCTTCGATCATGCGGGCCAGGTAGTGCAGCGCGGCGTCGACATCGGAGCCGCGGACGGACTTGATGAAGGCGCTGGTGACGTCGTAGTGCTGGTCGCCGTCGCGGTCGTAGCGCACCACCGCCCGGTTGACGGAGGCCTGCACGGTTTCCTCGTCGAGTTCACCGCCGTCGGGCACGGCCTCGGCGGCGGCCTCGAGGTAGGTCAGGGAGCGGCGGGCGTCGCCGCCGGCGAGCGCCACCAGCTGGTGCAGGGCGTCGTCGGTGATGGTGATGCGCCCGCCCAGGCCCCGTTCGTCGACGGCGGCGCGGCGGATGACTTCGGCGACGTCGTCGTCGGTCAGGGGCTCCAACTGCAGCAGCAGCGACCGGCTGAGCAGCGGCGAGACGACGGAGAAGCTCGGGTTTTCGGTCGTCGCGGCGACGAGCAGCACCGTGCGGTTCTCCACCGCCCCCAGCAGAGCGTCCTGCTGGGTCTTGGAGAATCGGTGCACCTCGTCGATGAACAGCACCGTCTGCACGCCCTCGCGGACGAGATGATTGCGGGCCCGTTCGATGACGGCGCGGACTTCCTTCACGCCGGCGTTGAGCGCCGACAGCGCCTCGAAACGCCGGCCCGTCGACGCGGAGATGAGGCTCGCCAGGGTCGTTTTGCCGGTGCCGGGCGGCCCGAAGAGGATGACCGACGTGTCTCCCCCGCCCTCGACCAGCCGGCGCAGCGGCGCCCCTTCGCCGAGCAGGTGCTTCTGCCCCACCACCTCATCGAGGGCGCGCGGACGCATCCGCACCGCCAGCGGCGCATGCGCCCCGGGATGGAAGTAATCGTCGGCATTGACTCCATCGGCTGAACCGGCTGCACCGGCTGAACCGCCTGCCCCCGGGTCGTCGAAAAGCCCCGGCTCGCCCGCCATGCCGGCCTCCCTTTCCGTTTACTCCGCGACGAACTCGATGATCGCGCGCGCGAAGTCGCCGACCTCGCCGGCCCGCGGGTCCTCGCAGCCGGCCGAGAACGATTCCAGGGCGCGGGCCGTGGCCAGCAGATCGCGGCGTTCCAACGCTCCGCCGCCCAACTCCTCGCCCCGTCCCGCCAACGGCTCGTCGCGTTCGCCCTCCGGAGTTTCCGCACCGGCGGTCAGCGCCGCCTGCGGCGAACCGAAGTGGAGGATGGTGACGGTGATGAGCGTCCAGCCGAGCAGCGCCGTCATCAGGCGCGTGCGCAGGTGCTGTTCGCCGACCACCTCCGGCCACGGCAGGCGGACCTCTTCGACCCAGGAGCGGATGAAGACGTCGGTTTCCTCCGGCGTCGGCGGTTCGGTGAACACGTGCAGCGGGAACCCGGCGATGACGCTGGCGACGTCGAAGGTGGCGTCGCGGAAGCCCGCCCACTCGTAGTCGAGGAAGGACACGCGACTGGCCATGAGGATGTTGTCGGGCGCCAGGTCGAACGGCGTGAACGCGCGGTGGTGGCCCGAGGAGATCCGACGGGCGGCGTCTCCGGCCAGGCGACGTACCCCGTCGGTGACGGGCAGACCCGCGTTTTCGAGGCGCTCCATGCCGACCCCGATGGCCCGGACGATACCGCGGTCGCGCTCGCCGGACACGTCCTCGTCGCCCCGGTGCCGCGACCACATGCGCGACATCAGGGTGTTGAAGCCGTCCTCGCGCTCCGCCGTGCCCGCGTGCATCCGCCCCAGCGCGGCACCCAACGACCGCAGCGCCCGCGGACGCGTGTCGGCGTCGCCGGTTTCGAGGACTTCGGCCAACGTCGGCGCGTCACCGGCGTCGGACAGCACGATGATCCGCTCCGCCACGTCATGCGCCAGCAACTCGGGGCCGGGGCGGACGTCCTCGGGCAGCGACGTGGCGAACTGGTACGCCACGATCTCCCGCAGCAGCGCCGGGTCGGCGCCGGCGGCCGAGGATTCCGGCATGCGCTTGACGACGAGCGACCGCACCGGCAAAAACGGGTTCGGAGACACGCGGAGCCGCACGACCATCGCCCGGCTCGAACCGCCGAGGTCTTCCGGGTCGGTCAGCTCCGGCCGTCCGCCGAAACGGGACGCCAGCAGCTCACCGGCCGTCGCGATGATGTCCGCGACGTCGTGCTCGTTGCTCTGATTGTCGTGGGCTTCCATGATCTCCTCGGGCTCGCGCCCGCCGTCGTCGTATGTGCTCCGGCGTTCCCCGGCCCGCGTGTGGCCGGGTTCCGCCGAGGGCCTACTGCTTGGTGTCCTGCGGCTGCTTCTTGCCCTGCTGGTTCTGGCCCTGCTCCTGCTTCTTGTCCGCCTTCGGCTTGAAGTCGATGCCGGACTCCTTGCGCTGCTGGGCGGTCACCGGCGCCGGGGCGTCGGTCAGCGGGTCGACGCCGCCGCCGGACTTCGGGAAGGCGATGGTCTCGCGGATCGACTCCACGCCCGCCAGCAGCGAGACGATGCGGTCCCAGCCGAACGCGATGCCGCCGTGCGGCGGGGCGCCGAAGGCGAAGGCGTCGAGCAGGAAGCCGAACTTCTCGTGGGCCTCCTCGTCGGAGATGCCCATGACCTCGAACACGCGCTTCTGCACGTCCTGGCGGTGGATGCGGATGGAGCCGCCGCCGATCTCGTTGCCGTTGCACACGATGTCGTACGCGTAGGCCAGCGCCTCGCCCGGCTCCTTGTCGAAGGTGTCCAGGTGCTCCGGCTTCGGCGACGTGAACGCGTGGTGCACGGCGGTCCAGGCGGAGTGGCCCAGGGCGACGTCACCGGAGGCGGCGGCGTCGGCGGCGGGCTCGAACATCGGGGCGTCGACGACCCAGGTGAAGGCCCAGTCGCCTTCCTTGATCAGGCCCAGCTTCTCGGCGATGGCGCCGCGGGCCGCGCCCAACAGCGCACGCGCCGACTTGGTGTCGCCGGCGGCGAAGAAGATGCAGTCGCCCGGCTTCGCGCCGACGTGGGCGGCGATGCCCTCGCGCTCGGCGTCGGTGATGTTCTTGGCCACCGGGCCGGCCAGCTCCCCGTCCTCGCCGACGAGGATGTACGCCAGGCCCTTGGCGCCGCGCTGCTTGGCCCACTCCTGCCACGCGTCGAGCTGACGACGCGGCTGGGAGGCCCCGCCGTCCATCACGACGGCACCGACGTACTCGTTCTTGAACACGCGGAAGGTCGTGTCCTTGAAGAACTCGGTGCAGTCGGTCAGCTGGATGTCGAAGCGCAGGTCCGGCTTGTCGGAGCCGTACTTCTCCATCGCCTCGCGGTAGGTCATCCGCGGGATCGGGGTGGTGATCTCGTAGCCGCCCTCGCGCCACACGGCGGTGAGGATCTCCTCGGCCAGGGCGATGACGTCGTCCTGCTCGACGAAGCTCATCTCGACGTCGAGCTGGGTGAACTCCGGCTGACGGTCGGCGCGGAAGTCCTCGTCGCGGTAGCAGCGGGCGATCTGGTAGTAGCGCTCCATGCCGCCGACCATCAGCAGCTGCTTGAACAGCTGGGGCGACTGCGGCAGGGCGTAGAACGAACCCGGCTTCAGGCGGGCCGGAACCAGGAAGTCGCGGGCGCCCTCCGGGGTGGAGCGCGTCAGCGTCGGAGTTTCGATCTCGGTGAAGTCGTGCGAGTCCAGCACCTTGCGGGCCGCGCGGTTCATCGCGGCACGCAGGCGCATGATCTTCGCCGGACCCTCGCGACGCAGGTCCAGGTAGCGGTACTTCAGTCGGGTTTCCTCGCCGACCTCGTTGGCGCTCGACGCGTCGTCGAGCTGGAACGGCAGGGCCGCCGACTCGTTGAGGATCTCCAGCTCGGTGACGTTGAGCTCGACGTCACCCGACGCCAGGTTCGGGTTCTCCGACCCCTCCGGCCGCTTCTCGACGACGCCCGTCACCCGCACGCAGTACTCGCTGCGCAGGTGATGGGCGCGTTCGGCGACCTCGCTTTCGCGGAAAACGACCTGGGCCAGGCCCGAACGGTCGCGCAGGTCGATGAAGATGACGCCACCGTGGTCGCGGCGGCGGGCCACCCAACCCGTGAGGGTGACGGTCTGTCCGGCCTGGTCGGCGCGGAGCTCGCCGGCGAGATGCGTACGCAGCACTATTGGGGTCCTTCCAAAGCTTTGCCTGTAAGAGTTAACCGAGATCGTGCGCCCGTCCGGGCGCGCGTCGATGGCAGTCTACCCGCCGCACCGGATGAGTCCGGGGGCCGGGCCGTCGTAAAGCCCGAAGAACCCCGAAGAGTCCCGAACAGGTGCCGCACCTTCGTCGCTCGCGTCGGCGTCGCGGCTGGCATACTCGGTTCATGACGTTCCGTTCCGATTTCCAGAAGAGCGGCGACCGAGCTCGCCGCGGCGGTGGCGGTGGCCGCGGCGGCATCGCCATCGGCGGCGGCCTCGGCGGCCTGCTCCTCGTCGGCCTTTTCCTCATCCTCGGCGGCGACCCCTCGCAGCTGCAGCAGCCCTCTCAGCCGAGCGGCGGCCAATCGCAGAACGCGCAGGGCGGATTCGAGCACTGCCAGACCGGCGCGGACGCCAACGAACACCTGGACTGCCGCATCGAGTTCACCGGCATCTCCGTCGACCGCGTGTGGGCCGAACAGCTGCCCGCCCAGGCCGGCATCGAGTACCAGGCGCCCGGCATCGAGATCTTCTCCGGCTCCACCCGGTCCGGCTGCGGCTACGCGTCGGCGTCGACCGGCCCGTTCTACTGCCCCGCCGACGAATACTCCTACTACGACGTCTCCTTCTTCGACCAGCTCGAACGCATGGGCGGCGGCGGTGGGCCGCTGGCCCAGCAGTACGTCGTGGCGCACGAGTTCGCCCACCACATCCAGAAGCTCGAGGGCACCCTCGGCCGCTCCAACTACAACGAGCCCGGCCCGGATTCCGACGCCGTGAAGATCGAGCTGCAGGCCGACTGCTACGCCGGCATCTGGGCGCACTACGCCGACAAGGGCCCCGACGCGATCCTCGAGCCGCTCACCGAGCAGCAAGTCGCCGACGCCCTGAAGACCGCCCGCGCCATCGGCGACGACACCATCCAGGGCCACCAGGGCGGCGAGATCCGCCCCGACTTGTGGACCCACGGTTCCTCCGAGCAGCGCGCCGACGCTTTCATGACCGGCTACCAGACCGGCAAGATGGCCCGCTGCGACACCCTCGAGCGGGGCGTGTACAGGTAGTCGCCGGCCATATGGCGCTGCGAGTCCGGATCAGTACCCCGCCTGTATGAGCGCGATGAGGCCCCAGACCGCGCCGATCGCGAGCGCGACGATGAGCACCACGAGCACGACCAGCAGGATCGCCGCGCCGATCAGATAGCGTTTCGACGACTTCGCCGTCCCGGCGGGGTCGTCGATTACTTTGAGCATCAGCCGCTCGTTGCGGATGTTGGCCCGGAAAAAGAAATCGAACGCGTCGCCTGCAACGGGAATGGCACCGATGACCATGTCGAGCAGCAGGTTCAACGCCATTCGCAGCAGGACGACGAACGGCACCCGATAGCGGATGCCGTCGATGACCAGCCCCGTGGCCGCGACGGCTCCGGCGGCGTCGCCAAGCCCCGGGACGAGTCCCACGAGCGGATCCAGCCCCACGCGGCGATTGGTTCCGGGGATCGTGAACAGGTCGTCCATGACGTGCGCGATCAACCGCGACGTTCGATTGAGCGACCGAGGCTGCTCCGCCCCGCCGCGTCGGTTCCGATCCGGTTCATTCGCGTTCATGCCCACCAGCGTAGGTCAGCGTAGGTTCATGCCCTCCCGCCTGAGTCCCATGCCCGCCCCACCTGAGCGTCGGTAGCCTGGGCGCCATGACCGATGCATCTCCGGGTGGCAATGCCACGGCGTTTCTCGCCGCGTTCAACGATATCGAGGCTCATCTACGCCGTGATCTGCGGGCAAAGCCGTCGGACGGGTTCAAGTGGATGGTCAACCTCAGCCACCGGAAGCATCGACTTTCCGACGCACAGCGTTCCGCCCTCATGGCTTTTTCCGACCTTCGCAACGCGATCAGCCACGGCGAATACCGGGATGGCCGCCCCATCGCGGATCCGCTGCCGGAGACGGTGGCGGATGCGGAACGTCTGGCGCGCAACCTCATCGATCCCCCGCTGGTTCTCGACGTGTTGCCCCAGCGCCGGCCCGTGACAGTCACGCCGGAGGACTCGGTGGAGAAGGTGTTCGAGGTTTTGGCCGAGTCGACGTACTCGCAGTTTCCCGTGTACGACGGCGGCGTCGACCGCGGCACGTGCACGTCGTTGCTGACGACGGACGCGATCGCCATCTGGGTCGCCCACGATTACGGCGACGATGGCCGACTGGAGGCCAAGACCGTCGCCGACGTCCTCTGTTGGGCCGGTTCGCGGGACATGCCGTACTTCATGCCCCGCAACTCCACCGTCCAGGACGCCGTGACCGCCTTGACCATCCCCGGCGACGACGGCCTCGTTCCGCGTGCGCTCATCATCACCGAGCACGGCAAACCCGACCAGAAGCCGTTGCGCGTCGTGGGCGGCGCCGACCTGCCGATCCTGTGGGCCGAAGTGCAGATCGGGTCGTATTAGGCGGGACGCATTATCCGAGTCGTGTTGGCCGGCAGATCGATCACCCCGGCCCCCCCCACGCCTCCATTTTCACCCCATCCCCCTCTGCCCTTCACCCCCTCTGCCCTTCACCCCCCGCGAACCGAATCATCCCAGCGAACCGAATCATCCCAGAAATCCGAAGGGCGGGACGTCGGGGTACTTCCTCAGCTTTTCTTCGCGGGACAGGTGCGCGTCGGGGTGGGTGGCGTTGGGTCCGTAGAGCTCCTGGTACTTCTCTTCGTCGGCACGCAGGCGCTCGTCGGTCACGCGCAACGCTTCCTCGGTGATCCGTCGGGCCTCCTCTTCGGCAGCGATGCGGCGCTCGTTGAATTCCCGCAGCACGGCGGTCTTGCGCGTCAATCGGGCGTCGAAGGTCTGCCGACCGAATCCGGCCAGCGGTCCTTCCGGCATCGTGGTGAACGTGTGCTTGCCGTCGCGGCTGGTCCACACCTCGGTCCCGTCCGGGTGGGCGTCGACGTCCCACAGTCTCGCGGTCTTCAGGTTGTGGTGGCGTCGGCAAAGCTTGTGCAGGTTGGCGGTGTTCGTCGGCCCTCCCGACGCAGGATCCTCCGCGTCGTAGGGCATGACGTGGTCGTCGTCGGCCTTGTGCGCGGGGCAACTGCACCCCGGGAACCGGCAGATGCCGTCCCTGCCTTCGATGAACGCGTCCATGGCGTCGGTGGGCACGTACCCGTCGGTCGAGCCGTTGGACGACAGGCGCAGGTGGGTCGCCCGCTTCGTCCATTCTTCGGTGGCGACCGCCGACAGCCACCCGACGCCGGACATCCATGCCCGATCGCCGTCGAACGCACGGAAGACGTTGAACACCACGTCGACCCGGGTTTTCGACCGGATCAGGTGCAGCAGCGCGTCGGTGCGCGAACATCGGTGCGCCCGGGCGACGGCGTCGAGGCTGTCGAGGACTTCCCGGCCTTCGTCGGCACGCAACGTGACCTTGAAACTGGTGTGGTTGGGCGACCGCTCGTCGACGCTGAACGCCGGGTCCTCCGCCGGGTCCGGAGGCTTGGAGTCATCCGGCGGGTCGGGTGGCCGGACAGCGGGTTCGAGCACCTCGACGATGTGGCACAACTGTTTCGACAGCGAGCGCCAGCCCACCAACGCCTGGTTGGGCCGCTTCGGCGCGAGATACCGCAGTAGGCGGTCGCAAAACGCGTCGAGATGCTCGTCGGAGAGGCAATACACGGCCGTGGCGATGGCCTTCATGTGCGACATCGGCAAAAACGGCCTTTCCTCGAGCAACTCCGCCAGCCGCGGGAGCCGTTCCAGGGCGATGCCGAGGTCGCAGTAGGCGAAACCCTCTGTCCGGGTGACGCCCAATCGCGGATGGAGGGTGGCCAGGTGGTGCTCGACGTCGGCCAACGACTCGGGGCAGGCGGCCGCGGCGATGATCAGATCACGGGCGTTGCGGTCGAGGCCGGCGGCGCACAACGGGTCGTCGGCGTTCTCGTGGGCGTAGCGCAGCTCGGGAAACTCGAACGGCGCGTCGTCGTCATGCTTGTCGCCATGATGCGTGCCGTCCTGCTGTTTGCCGTCCTCTTGTTTGGCGTGCTGCTGGTCGCCGGGTCGATGCTCGTCGTCGTGGTGGGCCGGGTCGGTGTGCGCGGTGTCCGCCATGTCATGTT
Source organism: Corynebacterium sp. HMSC11E11 (assembly GCF_001807025.1). NCBI lineage: Bacteria > Bacillati > Actinomycetota > Actinomycetes > Mycobacteriales > Corynebacteriaceae > Corynebacterium > Corynebacterium sp. HMSC11E11. Next base: position 36,524 of record NZ_KV787150.1, read on the forward strand.
CCAGATCGTCGTGGGCATATCGCGGTTTACGTGTCAGGGTGTGCTGATCGGCGTAGGCGCCGACGCGAATCAGCACCGCAATCGAATACGTGAACCAATGGGCTTGTCGACGAACTCCCCCAATTCCCCACATTGCGGGAGGTGACGGCAACCAACTTCCCCCGCCGTCACCTCCAACATTACCCGCAATCGCACACGCGTGCGACCCGAAGGGGCCGGCAATTTCAAACCCCTTGCAGGCGACACCATTTCGACCTATTGGTGACGTGTCATATATCGAGGATGGTGCGAGAAGAGCGAGAGCATCCCGGAGTCGACGACGCTCGAAGAACTCCCCCGCCCTCACCGCCGCACACCCTCCACCACCCGCACAAAACCGGACCACGGGAGCACGCGATGCAGTTCGGCATCTTCACCATCGGCGACGTCACCACCGACCCGACCGACGGCACGACCCCCACCGAGCATGAGCGCATCAACGCGATGACGCGGATCGCGCTGAAGGCGGAGGAAGTCGGGCTCGACGTATTCGCGACCGGAGAGCACCATAATCCGCCGTTCGTGCCCTCCTCCCCGACGACGCACCTCGGCTACATCGCGGCGAAGACCGAAAAGCTGCTGCTGTCGACGGCCACGACGCTGATCACCACCAACGATCCGGTCAAGATCGCCGAGGACTACGCCTTCCTGCAGCATCTCTCCGGCGGCCGCGTCGACCTGATGATGGGCCGCGGCAACACCGCGCCGGTCTACCCGTGGTTCGGCAAGGACATTCGGCAGGGCATCCCGCTGGCGGTGGAGAACTACCACCTGCTGCGCCGCCTGTGGCGCGAACGTCCGGTCAACTGGTCGGGCGAGTTCCGCACTCCGCTGCAGGGCTACGTCTCCACGCCGTGGCCGCTGGACGACACGCCGCCATTCGTGTGGCACGGATCCATCCGGTCGGTGCAGATCGCGGAGCAGGCGGCGTTCTACGGCGACGGCTTCTTCCACAACAACATCTTCTGGAACCGGGAGCACACGGCGAAGATGGTCGACATCTACCGCCGCCGCTACGAAAAGTACGGCCACGGCCGGGCGGATCAGGCCATCGTCGGCCTGGGCGGGCAGGTCTTCATCGGCGACACGGAAGAAGCGGCGAAGAAGTTCTTCCGCCCCTACTTCGACGACGCCCCGGTCTACGGCCACGGGCCGTCGTTGGAGGAGTTCACGGAGATGACGCCGCTGACGGTCGGTACCGTCGAGCAGGTCATCGAGCGCACCATGGAGTTCGCGGATTGGGTGGGCGACTATCAGCGTCAGCTGTTCCTCATCGACCATGCCGGCCTGCCGCTGGAGGTGGTCCTGAAGCAGATCGAGATCCTGGGCACGCAGGTCGTTCCGGAGTTGCGCCGTCGCATGGAGGCCCGCCGCCCCGAGCACGTGCCCTCGGACCCGCCGACCCACGCCACTCTCGCGCTCGTCCGCGACCATCCGCACCACAGGGTGCAGCCGGGCCGCGTCGAGGACATGTGAATCCGGCGGACGTGACTGTCATCGAGGTCCGGGATCTCGCCCGCGATCTCGCCGACGCATTCACGGTCGGCGGCCTGTCGTCCAAGTCCCTGGACGAGGCGCGCCGCACGGTCGCCGCAGCCGATGCCGTGATCGCGGTGTCGCCGGTGTTCAAGGCCTCGTATTCGGGCCTGTTCAAGATGTTCGTCGATTCGCTTGACGACGACGCACTGCGGTCGGTGCCCACCGTCCTCGGCGCGACCGCCGGCACCGCCCGACATTCGCTGGCAGTCGACCACGCCATGCGTCCGCTGTTTTCCTACATGGGGGCCATGGTCGCGCCGACCGGCGTCTTCGCGGCGACGGACGACTGCGGGGCGGCGACGTTCACCGGTGGTGACGGTGTCGCTCCCCTGGCTTCCCGAGTGTCCCGCGCCGCCGGCGAGCTCGCCGACCTCATGGTGGCGCACCGCGTCGGGGGGGGCTGGCCGCCGGCGCGACCCGGCGGTCGGGCTCCGGCGTCGAGGAGCCGTCGGGCCCGTCCTTCGGCGATCTGCTCAAGGAGCACTTGGAGTAGCGGGATTCAAGCGCCCGCCATCACACCAGGCTTCGTCAGCCCAGGCGCCGCCGCAGTTCCGCGACGACGTCGTCAAGCGCAACCGCATGCTGTTCGTGCGCGGACAAGTCCTTGAGCTGGACTTCGCCCGCCGCGAGCTCGGACTCGCCGAGCACCAGGGCGAAACGCGCGCCGGCCCGGTCGGCGCCCTTCATCGCACCCTTCAAACCGCGGCCGCCGTAGGACATGTCGGCGCTGATCTCCGCGGCACGAAGCTTGCCGACGAGCACCGCCATCGCACGAGACGCCTCCTCGCCGAGGGGCACGCCGTAGACGTCGACGCGGCGTTCGTCGCCGAAGATCTTGCCCTCGGTCTCCAGGGCCAGCAACGCGCGGTCGACGCCGAGGCCGAAACCGATGCCCGACATTTCCTGGCCGCCGAGCTGGGCCATCAGGCCGTCGTAGCGACCGCCGCCGCCGATGCCCGACTGGGCGCCGAGGCCATCGTGGACGAACTCGAAGCAGGTCTTGGTGTAGTAGTCCAGGCCGCGGACCATGCGCGGGTTGATCACGTACTCGACGCCCATGTCGTCGAGCAGGCCGGTGACCGTCTCGAAGTGGGTGCGGCACTCCGCCGACAGGTGGTCGAGCATCAGCGGCGCGTCGGCGGTCATCTCCTTGACCTCCGGGCGCTTGTCGTCCAGCACGCGCAGCGGGTTGATCTCGGCGCGGCGACGGGTCTCCTCGTCCAGCGGCAGGCCGAACAGGAAGTCCTGGAGCTTGCGGCGGTACTCCGGGCGGCAGGACGAATCGCCCAGCGAGGTCAGCTCAAGACGGTGGCCGGTCAGGCCAATGCCCCGGAAGGAAGCGTCGGCCAGCGCCACGACCTCGGCGTCCAGGGCCGGATCGTCGACGCCGATGGCCTCGACGCCGACCTGCTGCAGCTGACGGTAACGGCCGGCCTGGGGGCGCTCGTAGCGGAAGAACGGCCCGGCGTACGACAGCTTCACCGGAAGCTGGCCGCGATCCAGGTTGTGCTCGATGACGGCGCGCATGACGCCGGCGGTGCCCTCCGGACGCAGGGTCACCGAACGCTCGCCGCGGTCGGCGAAGGTGTACATCTCCTTCGACACCACGTCGGTGGACTCGCCCACGCCCCGGGCGAACAGGCCGGTGTCCTCGAAGACGGGCAGCTCGATGTGCTCGTACCCGGCCAGGCGGGCACGGTGCTGCAGGTACCCCCGCACGGCCTCGAACGCACGGGACTGCGGCGGAACGTAGTCCGGCACGCCCTTCGGCGCGGTGAAGGGACGGAACTTGGTCTTCTTCTGCTGCTCGGTCACCCGGACAACCTTACTTCACCTGCGCGAGGAACGGATTGTGGGCCTTCTCCTGGCCGATCGTCGACGTCGGTCCGTGGCCCGGCAGGATGGTCAGGTGGTCGTCGAGCGGCAGGACGCGGTTCTTCAGGGAATCCATCATGTCCTGCGGGTCGGCGCCCGGCAGGTCCGTGCGGCCGATCGACCCGGCGAACAGCACGTCGCCGGAGAACACGATCTCGTCGCCGCCGTCGAAGGCGCGCAGCATGACGCATCCCGGCGAGTGGCCGGGGGCGTGGATGACCTCGAAGGCAAGGCCGGCGAACTTGACCTCGTCGCCGTCGTCGAGGTCGTGGATGTCGGTCGGCGGGACCATCTCGGCGACGTTGAACATCTTGCCCAGGCTCAGGCCCGCGCCGATGAGCGGGTTGTCCAGCATGAAGCGGTCGTGCGGGTTGATGTACACCGGGATCCCCCACTCTCGGGCCACGTCGCCGACGTCGCGGGTGTGGTCGATGTGGCCGTGGGTCAGCAGCACCGCCTCCGGCTTGAGGTTGCGCTCCTCGCACTCCTTCTTCAGCCGACCCAGTGCGTCCATGCCCGGGTCGATGATGACCACGGGGGTCGGGCCGTCGGCGGCGTCGCCGTCCATCGAGTGGCCGGTGGCGACGTAGCAGTTGGTCTCGAGCGGTCCGGAGGGGAAACCGATGATCTCCATGGGGCTCCAATCTGAGAGGAATCGGCGGCGGGGCATGCGCCGACCGCGCACGGTGTCGCACGGTGTCGCGCGGAGTCGCGGGGTGTTTCGTCGAACATACTACTTTGCCCGGACGCGGCTTCATCGTCGCGCCCGTTCCACGTCCGTACCACTCCCGTTCCACGCCCCGCCCCCGAATCGCCGCCCCGGCTCCGACGCCGCGAATCCGCCGCAGGGCATAATGTTGTGCTGGACGTCGCGCCGGATATGCGGGATGCCACGCCAGACCCGTCCACGATCGAAAGAGGTAACCGTGCAGGGCAATGAACAACGACGCCGCGAGGCGATGAAGCACCTCGAGCGAGAGCTCGGCCGCCGCGAGCGCGCGGAAAAGGCCAAGCCGCTGGGCGTCGTGGTCGCCACCCTGGCCATCCTGCTCGTCCTGGTCGGCGGCATTTGGTTCCTCACGACGATGGACGGCGACGATACCGACGTCACGGCCGAAGAGACGGAGACGTCGACCCCGGAGCTGGAGCCGTTGGCGATGGCCCGCGCCGAGGCGCTGCCCGACACCGTCACCTGCGAGTACCCGGCCGGGGGCGGCGAGGCGGCGAAGGAGGTCTCCACGCCGAAGACCGATGACGTTCCCGCCACCGGCACCGTCACCGTGACGCTGAAGACGAATCACGGCGACATTCCCATGCAGCTCGACCGTTCCCTGTCCCCCTGCGCCGTCAACGCCATCGAGCACCTGGCCAAGGAGGGCTACTACGACGACACGGTCTGCCACCGCATGACCTCCGGCGGACTCAACGTCCTGCAGTGCGGCGACCCGTCGGGCTCCGGCGCCGGCGGCCCGGGCTTCACCTTCGCCGACGAGTACCCGGTCGACGAGGCCGGCGCCGCGTCCGACGGCGTCATCTACCCGGAGGGCTCCATCGCGATGGCCAACTCCGGCCCGGACACCAACGGTTCGCAGTTCTTCCTCAACTACGCCGACGGTCAGCTCCAGCCGTCTTACTCGGTTCTGGGCGCCATGACCCCCGAGGGCCTCGACGTGGTCAAGGGCATCTCGGAGAAGGGCATCGAGGGCGGCCAGCTCGACGGTAAGCCGGCCGAGGAAGTCCGCATCGAGTCCGCGACGGTCTCCTAGGATCTCGCAGGACCCCGCAGGCCCCCGCCGCTTCGGCTTGACGACGGCCACCGGCCCCGCACACCACTGTGCGGGGCCGGTTTTCGTCGTCAAGCACTAGCCGGTCAAGCAACTAGCCGCCGCTGGTGACGCGGAAGACGTCGAACACGCCCTCCACCCCGCGCAGCAGCGAGATGATGTAGCCGAGCTGCTTGATGTCCGACACTTCGAACGTGAAGCGCATGACGGCGACGCGGTCCTCCGCCGTATGCGACGACGTCGCGATGATGGGCACCTTCTGGTCGCTGATGGACCGGGTGATCTCCGTGAGCAGGCCATGACGGTCGAGCGCCTCGATCTGCACCGTGACCGTGAACACCGCGCCCGTGGAATCGCTCGCCCACTCGACGTCGATGAGGCGCTCCGGCTCCTCCTTCAGCTTCGCGGCGTTCGTGCAGTCCGTGCGGTGGACGCTGACGCCGCCGCCGCGGGTGACGAAACCGAAGATCTCGTCGCCCGGCACCGGGGTGCAGCACTTGGCCAGCTTCGCCATCATGTCCGCCGACCCCGCGACGAGGACGCCCGCACCGTCGGCGCGGCGGCGCTTCTGCGGGGCCTGCAGCTTCGACAGCGGGGTACGCGCCGCCAACTGGTCCTCGGCGTCGTCCTTGCTGGAAAACTGCGCCATGAGGCGGTTGGTGACGTGCTTGGCGCCGATCGCGCCCTCGCCGATGGCCGTGTAGAGCGCGTCGACGTCGGCGTAGTTGAGCTCCGTGGCGATCTGCTTCATCGACTGCGGCGTGAACAGGCGGTGCATCGGCAGACCGCCGCGCTGGACCTCGGCGGCCAACGCGTCGCGGCCGGCCTCCAGCGCCTCCTCGCGGCGTTCCTTCGCGAACCACTGGCGGATCTTCGCCTTGGCCCGCGGCGACTTCACGAACGACGCCCAATCCTTCGACGGGCCCGAATGCTGGTCCTTCGACGTGAAGACCTCGACGCGGTCGCCCGTCTTCAGCGTCGACTCCAGCGCCACGAGCTTGCCGTTGACCTTCGCGCCGATGCAGCGGTGTCCGATCTCCGTGTGCACCGCGTAGGCGAAGTCCACGGGTGTGGCGTCCATCGGCAGCGTCATGACGTCGCCCTTGGGCGTGAACACGAAGATCTCGTTGGAGGCCAGGTCGTAGCGCAGCGAATCGAGGAACTCGTTGGGGTCGGCGGCCTCGCGCTGCCAGTCGAGCAGCTGGCGCATCCACGCCATCTGGTCGACCTCGGCGGCGTCGCCCTTGTGCGACCCCTTCGTCTCCTTGTACCGCCAGTGGGCGGCGATGCCGTACTCGGCGTTGTAGTGCATCTCGTGGGTGCGGATCTGCACCTCCAGGGCGTTGCCGCCCGGGCCGATCACCGTCGTGTGCAACGACTGGTACACGCCGAAGCGGGGGGCCGAGATGTAGTCCTTGAAGCGGCCCGGCATCGGCTGGTACAGCGAGTGGACCGCGCCCATCGCGGCATAGCAGTCCTTGGTCGTATCCACGAGCACGCGGATGCCCACCAAGTCGAAGATCTCGTCGAAGTCGTGGCCCCGGACGATCATCTTCTGATAGATCGACCAGTAGTGCTTCGGGCGGCCCATCACCGTGGCGTCGATGTGGGCGGCGCGCAGGTCCGCGGTGATCTCGTCGGAGACCTGCTTCAGATACTGGTCGCGCTGCGGCGCGCGGTCGGCGACCAGGCGCACGATCTCGTCGTACTTCTTCGGGTACAAGATGGCGAAGGACAGGTCCTCCAGCTCCCACTTCACGCTCGCCATGCCCAGGCGGTGCGCCAGCGGGGCGATGACCTCGAGAGTCTCGCGGGCCTTCTTCTCCTGTTTCTCCGGCGGCAGGAAACGCATGGTGCGCATGTTGTGCAGCCGGTCGCAGACCTTGATCACCAGCACCCGCGGATCCTGGCTCATGGCCACGACCATCTTGCGCACGGTCTCGCCCTCGGCGGCCGAACCCAACGCGACCTTGTCCAGCTTCGTGACGCCGTCGACCAGGCGCGCGACCTCGGGGCCGAAATCGTCGGTGAGCTCTTCGAGGGAATAGTCGGTGTCCTCCACCGTGTCGTGGAGCAGCGCCGCGACCAGCGTGGTGGTGTCCATGCCGATCTCCGCGGCGATGGTGGCCACCGCCAGCGGGTGCGTGATGTACGGCTCCCCCGACTTGCGTTTGACGCCCGCGTGCAGCCGTTCAGCCGTGTCGTAGGCCTTCTGCAGCTGCGACAGGTCCGCGCGGGGATGGACCTCCCGGTGGATGGCCACGAGCGGGTCGAGGACGGGATTGACCTTCGTGCGCGCGCCCGTCAGGCTCCGGGCGAGGCGTGCGCCGTAGCGGCGCGGCGAACGATCAGCCATCCTCCGCCCCGCTCCGCGCCTCGACGCCACCGGCCGGCGGGTTGTTCACCACGTACAGGGGCAGGTCGGACAGCCTGTCGCGACCGCCGAGACCCTGGACCTCGAGGACGGCGCACAGACCCGTCACTTCGGCGCCGCACTTCTCCAGCAGCGACCGCGCCGCGGCCATGGTGCCGCCGGTGGCCAGCACATCGTCGACGAGTACGACGCGCTTGCCTTCGAGGTCCAGACCCGAGGCCGGGACCTCCAGCGCCGCCGACCCGTACTCCAGGTCATAGGACTCGGTGTGCACCGGCGGCGGCAGCTTGCCCTTCTTGCGCACCGCCAACACGCCGAGGCCCATGCTGTCCGCCACCGCCGAGCCGATGAGGAAACCGCGGGCGTCGAGACCGCCGATCACGTCGGCGCCGAATCCCCTGCACGCCTCCGCCACCTCATCGACGATGAGGCGGAACCCCTCGGGATCCGCGAGCACCGGACTCAGGTCCTCGAAAAGGACGCCGTCGGAAGGGAAATCGGGCACCAGACGAATCAGGTCGGCCAGTGCGGCCCGCGCGTTTTCATAGGCCACGGGGATCCTCGCTTTCGGGTGAACGGACGCGTGACGCGACCACGGGAAACCTTGGGGCGTTGTCGCGACAACGTTACCCCCATCTTTCCACGCGATGTGCGGCTCCAACGCATTGGCCCGTCCGGCGAGCGATCGCTCACCGGACGGGCCTCATGCTGCCGGGGATGTCAGCGCCCCGGGCGCCACGTCGCCGGGCGGGGGGCGTCTCCCCCGTCATCGTCTCCCCCGTCGATCTCGGAGGAACGCGGCGCCGTCGCCGACTTCGTCACCGTCGGGGTGGCCACCGACCTGCGCGCCGGAGCGGCGTCCGACGACTCGTCGTCACGCACCGCCGGAGCCGTGCCCGCGGCGCGCGCCTCGGCCACCTTGGCGTCATGCTCGGCGTACTCCTTCTGCCGGCGCTTGAGCGACACCAGGAACGGCGCCGCCAGGAAGATCGACGAGAACGTGCCCTGGACGATGCCGATGACCTGCACCAGCGCCAGGTCCTTCAACGTGCCCACGCCCAGCAGGCCGACCGCGATGACCATCAGGGCCAGCAGCGGCAGCAGCGACGACACCGTGGTGTTGATCGAGCGCATGATCGTCTGGTTCACCGCCAGGTTCACCTGCTCCGCGTACGTGCGGCGGGTGCTCTGCCGGAAACCGGCGGTGTTCTCGCGGACCTTGTCGAACACGACGACGGTGTCGTACAGCGAGAACGACAGCACCGTCAGCAGGCCGATGACGGTGGCCGGGGTGACCTCGAAACCGACCAGCGCGTAAATGCCGGAGATGACGATGCCGTCGACGACGAGGGCGCCGATCGCGGCGATGGCCATGTCCCGTTCGAAGCGGATGGCGATGTAGGCGAACACCAGCGCCAGGAAGACCGCCATCGCCAGGATCATGCGCTCGGTGACGGAACCGCCCCAGGATTCCGAGACGGTCGAATCGCCGATGGCGTCGGGCGTGGCCTCGCCGTTGGCGTCGACCGGATGGAACTCCTCGTACAGCGCCAAGCGGGCGTCGTTGATGGCGTCCTCGCCGAGACGCTCGGAGGTGATCTCCAACACGCGGGCGTCGCCGGCGCCGATGATCTGCACCAGCTTCGGCTCGACGCCGGTGGCGTCCTCGAAGACCTCCGTCGCCTGTTCCTCGGTGACGTTGGCCGGCGGCATGGTCATGCGGGTGCCGCCCTCGAAATCGATGCCGAGGGCGAACCCGCGGATGGCCATCGCGGCAATGCACACCAGAAGGACCACGGCGGTGATGCCGTACCAGGTGCGGCGCTTGCCGACGATGTCGATGCCGCCCGAACCCGTGTACAGGCGCGTGAAGAACCCGCGCTCGGCGACGGCCCGGTCGAGCTCGTCGACGGCGACGGTGGAATCGGTGCGTGCGGTGTCGCGGTTGTCCGACATGATCACTTCGCCTCCTGCGGCTCGGTGCGGGCGGTGCCCGCGTTACGACGATTGACGCCACGGTCCGAGGCCAGCTTCATCACGGAGCCGAACCCGTTCATCGACGGCTTCGCCAGCGACGGGAACTTCCGCGTCGCCAGGATCACCAGCGGCGCGGTGACCACGAAGGCGGTGATGATGTCGAAGATCGTGGACAGGCCCAGCGTGAACGCGAAGCCGCGGACGTCGCCGACGGCGAGGATGTACAGCACGACCGCCGCGATGACCGAGACGAAGTTGCCCGCCAGGATCGTTCCCCTGGCGCTGCGCCAAGCATGCGGCACCGAGGAGCGGAACGTCCGGCCGGTGCGCAGCTCGTCCTTGATGCGCTCGAAGAAAACGATGAACGAGTCGGCCGTGGTGCCGATGGAGATGATGATGCCCGCGATGCCGGCCAGATCCAGCGAGTAGCCGATCCACCGGCCCAGCAGCACGAGGACGCCGTAGATCATCGCGCCGGAAGCGGCCATCGACACCAGCGAGATCACGCCGAGGCCCCGGTACAGCGCCAGGGCGTAGACCACGATGAGGCCGATGCCGACCAGGCCGGCGATGACGCCGGCGGTCAGCGACGCCGAACCCATCGTCGCCGGGATGGTGGTGGCGGTGCCGCCCGGTTCACCGTCCTCGCCGGCGAAGCTCAGCGGCAGGGCGCCGTAGCGCAGGTTGTTGGCCAGCGTCTGGGCTTCGTCGATGGTGAAGTCGCCGGTGATGCGGGTGGCCTGGCCGACCGGCGTGGCGTCGCGGATCACGGGGGCGGAGATGACCTCGGAGTCGAGCACGATGGCCACCCGCTGCTGCAGGTAGTCCGTGGTCAACTGGGTCCAGGTGCGGGCGCCGGCGTCGTCGCGACCGGACTTGAAGCTGAAGGACACCTGGACCTCGCCGGACTGCTGGTCGTAGCCGCCGTTGATCGGGGCGTCGGTGTCGATGTCGTCGCCGGACAGGCGCTTGCCGTTCTCCTCGTCGGTTTCGCCGATCAGCAGCGGCACCTGGTCGAGGTAGATCACGGCGCCCGGGTTGTCCGGGTCGCACGTCAGCAGCGGCTTGGCGGGATCGTCCGCGCCGGCCAGGGGGTCGGCGGCGTCGGGATCGTCGCAACGCATGAGGCCCTGGGCGGCGAAAAGCTCCGTCGGGTCGGACGACTGGCGCGAGGCCAGCAGCACGTCCCGGACCTGCTCGCGGCGCTCGGCGGCCTCGATGGAGTTGGCCGGTTCCTCGGCGGCCGGGGCGGTGACCTTTCCGGGCTCGCCGACTTCGAACTGCAGCTCTTCGGGCAGCGGCTCGTCGGGGTTCTGCTCCTCGAACATCTCCTTGGTTCGCTCGAGGTCGGCGCTGAGCGATTCGTGCAGCTCGGCCAGCGCGTCGTTGGCTTCCTCGGGGGTGAGCAGGCCGACGGAGACCCAGTCGTTGGCCATCTCGAGGGTGGTGTCGGTCAGCGCGGCCGGGTCGGGCGCCTGCATCTGGGCGACCGGCCGGAAGAACAGCTGGGACGTCTGGCCGAGTGCGCGGGCCTCCTGCGAGTCCTCGCCGGGCACGGTGATGACGAGCGTGTCGCCGTCGGTGACGACCTGGGCGCCGGTGACGCCCATGCCGTTGACGCGGTTTTCGAGGATGCGGCGGGCCTGGGCGAGCTGGTCCTGCGTGGGCTTTTCGCCCTGCGGGACCAGGGTGACGCGGGTGCCGCCCTGCAGGTCGATGCCGAGCTTCGGCGTTGCCTCACGGTTTCCGGTGAAGAACACCAGGACGTAGGTCAGCACGAGCAAGGCGACGAACAGCAGCAGCGACCACTGCGGCCATTTCGCGCGGAAGCCGCGGTTGGCGCCGCGGGATGAGCTTGCCAAGGGGAACTCCTGGGTTGGTGCGGTGTCTTGGGGCGCGGGCGCGGTGCGCCTTAGGCGTTGTCGCCGTCGACGTCGGCGGGCTTGCCCGAATCGGCGGAATCGGCGGACGTGGCGTCGGCGGCCTGCTTGGCCTCTTCCTCGTTGACGTTGCGGACGATGGCGGCGCGCTCCCAGCGGGTCACGACGCCGTTGGCGATTTCGAGGTCGACGGTCGTCTCATCCACGGCGACGACGATGCCGTGCTGGCCGGAACCGGTGAGCACCTCCGCACCCGGGGCGAGACGCGCCTGCATTTCGCGGATCTGGCGGAGCTGCTTGTTCTGGCGGAAGGTCGACCACACCGGCAGCGCCAGCAGGATGACCATGAGAATGATGAGAAGAATCGGGTCCATGAGCGGAGAGTCTAACGGTTGGCCCCTGCACCGCAGCGAACCCCGGGCCCGGTGAGACGCGGCTCACGTTCCGATACGGCGTTCCGAGTCCTCAGCGCAGGCCGATCGCGCTTTCCGGCGGCTCCAGGCCGAGGTGGCGCCACGCCGTCGTGGTGGCCACCCGACCACGGGAGGTGCGGGCGATCATGCCGGCGCGGACCAGGTAGGGTTCGCAGACTTCTTCCACGGTGCCGGGTTCTTCGCCGACGGCCAGGGCCAGGGAGTTGACGCCGACCGGGCCGCCGCCATGTCCCCGCACCAACGCATCGAGCACCGCCCGGTCGAGTCGGTCGAGGCCGAGTTCGTCGACATCGAAGACGAGCAGGGCGGCGCGCGCGGCCCCGATGTCGATGACTCCCCCGGCGTGGACGTCGGCGAAGTCGCGGACCCGGCGCAGCAGCCGGTTGGCGATGCGCGGCGTCCCGCGCGACCGGGAGGCGATCTCGACGGCGGCCTCCGGGCTGATCTCCACGCCGAGGATGCCCGCGGCTCGGGTGACCACCTGCGTCAGATCCGGGACGTCGTAGAACTCCATCTGCGCCGTGAAGCCGAAGCGGTCGCGCAGCGGACCGGTGAGCATCCCCGACCGGGTCGTCGCAGCGACGAGCGTGAACGGCGGTATCTCCAGCGGAATGGACGTGGCGCCGGGGCCCTTGCCGACGATGACGTCGATGCGGAAGTCCTCCATCGCCATGTAGAGCATTTCCTCGGCGGGCCGCGCGATGCGGTGGATCTCGTCGATGAACAAGACGTCGCCCTCCATGAGGTTCGACAGCATCGCCGCCAGGTCGCCGGCGCGCTCGAGCGCCGGGCCCGAGGTCATGCGCAGCGAGGTGCCGAGCTCCTGGGCGATGATCATCGCCATCGTCGTCTTGCCCAAGCCGGGCGGACCCGACAGGAGGATGTGGTCGGGCGTCACTCCGCGGCCCCGGGCGCCGCCGAGGACGAGCTCGAGCTGGCTGCGGACCTTCGGCTGGCCGATGAACTCGTCGAGCGACTTGGGGCGCAGGCTGACTTCGGCGTCGACTTCCGCCGATTGGGCGCGCGCGTCGACGTCGCGCGGTCCCGTGAGGTTGAACTCGGTGCGCTCCACATCAGACATGTTCAGTCATCCTATTCCCCGGCGATGGTCCCCGGCTCAGCCGCCCAATTCCTTCAGCGCCGCCCGCAGTGCGGCCGACGTGTCCAGCGTCGGATCCGCGGCGAGCACGTCCGCCACCGCGGCGGACGCTTCCTGCTCCCGGAAGCCCAGACCGGTGAGCGCGCCGACGACCTGGTCGGCGTCCGCGACCGGTGCCTTCGCGTTGGAGCCGGGACGGGTGCCCGCCGCAGCTGCATCCTCGGTCGGCGCACCGGTCCCGGCGGGAGCGGCGAACGGCGCGACCTTGTCCTTCAATTCGACGAGCATGCGCTCGGCCATCCGCTTGCCCACTCCGCTGGCCGCCTGGAGGCGCTTGGAGTCTCCGGCGGCCACGGCCCCCGCAACGTCGGTGGGGTCGAGCACCTGCAGCACCGCCATTGCAAGGCGGGGCCCAAGGCCCGACACCGTCTGCAGCAGCTCGAACATCTCGCGTTCCTGCGACGAGGCGAAACCGTACAGCGTCATCGCGTCCTCGCGCACCACCAGCGTGGTGAGCAGGAAACCCTCCTCGCCGCGGGTCAACGTCGCCCCGGTCCGGGCCGTGACCGTGACCAGATGGCCGACTCCCCCGCACTCGATGACGACGTGGGCCGCGCCCATGTCGATGACGGTGCCGCGCACCGATGCGATCACTGCATTGCCTCCATCACTGTCTTGCCTCCGTCACTGCCTGTCACCGTCACTGCAGAGCCTCCTTCGCCCGCGCCAGCAGCGGCGCACGCCAACAATGGCAGATGGCCAACGCCAGGGCGTCGGCGGCGTCGGCCGGCTTCGGAGGTTCGGACAGCCCGAGAATCCTGGTGACCATCGTGGTCATCTGGGCCTTGTCGGCGCGCCCGTTGCCGGTCAGCGCCTTCTTGACCTCCGACGGCGTGTACATGTGCACCGGCAGCCCGCGACGGGCGGCGGCGAGCATGAGCACGCCCACACCATGCGCGGTCTGCATGACGGTGGACACGTTGCCGCGCTCGAAGATCCGCTCGATGGCCACGACGTCGGGTTCGTAGCGGTCCATCCACTCTTCCGCGGCGTTCGACAGCCGCAGCAGGCGATCCGGCAGCTCGATGTCCGAGGGCGTGCGGGCCACGCCCACGGCGATGGGCGTCACCGCGCGACCCCGGCCGCCGTCGGCGACCGACAAACCGCACCGGGTCAGTCCCGGATCGACTCCCATCACCCGAATGGTCACCGCACCCTCCTCGTTATCCGCCAGTTCCCGTCGATCTTCGCCGGCGCCCGCCGCTGCACGCACCGACCATTTGATTCGCCCCATTCATACCACACCATCCGAACAAGTGTGCGTTCGCCTTGCGGCAATCGTCGTCAAGCATGCGCCGACGCGCGCAGGGGGCAATCGAAAGTGGGAGCGGCGCAACGTCATTGGTCACGACCGGGGGCGAGCACGTAACTTTTTCAACCATGGACACGCCCATATCCCTGTACCGCAAGCTCGCGTTGGCGGAGATGATCACCTGGACCATCCTCATCGTCGGCATCCTCCTGAAGAACTTCGCCGACATGCCGCTGGCCACCACCATCGGCGGCTCGATCCACGGCTTCGTGTTCCTGTCCTACGCGGCGGTGACAATTCTGGTGTGGGCCAACCAGCGCTGGTCCTTCGGTCGCGGCGTGCTCGGCCTGGCCTCGGCGATCATCCCCTACATGACCGTGCCGTTCGAAACCTCCACCGAGCGCGCCGGCAAGCTCGACGGCCCGTGGCGATTCCGCGACACCGACGAGACCCCGGCCACCCTGCCCGAGAAGGTCCTCGCCCCCGTCGTGCGTCACCCGGCCGCGGCCGCCGTGGCGATCATCGTCGCCGTGGCCGTCGTCTTCGCCCTCCTGCTCAACGCGGGCCCGCCGACCGAATGGTTCAACTGACCCACGTGAATCTCCCCGCCTCTGGGCCGGACGTCCTCGACGCGGCCCGCACCGCATTCCCCGAGTTGTCGTGGCAGCACGCCGATTTCCCCGAACAGGGCCTCGACCATCACGTCGCGGTCTTGTCCGGGGTTTCCGGCGTTCCGGGCGAGGATTCGCCCCTTCCCGCAGTCGTCGCCCGCCTGGCCATCGCCCCGGGCGTCGTTGGCCGCGCCGACGTCGAGGCCCGGGTGCTCGCCGACGTCGACCGACGCGCCCCGGCTGCAGTGCCGCGTTCACTGGCAACCGACGGCGACAGCCTGACCCTGGCGAGGCACGTTCCCGGCGAGCCGCTGACCGATACGGTCTGGGCAGAGCTTGACGACGCCGCCCGCACGGTTGCAGCGGCCCACCTCGCGGGCACGCTCGACGCGCTCCACGGCCGTGACGTCAATGATCCCGAGCTCTCCGACGTCAGGGCTTCCTGGTTTCCGGTCAAGCACTCCAAGTTGACGCGGGCCGTCGTCAAGCATCTGCTGCCGATCCTCGACCGCCCCGACGCGGACACGACGCGCGCCATCCTCGCCGAGGCGGAGACGACGTTCATCGACGATCCCGTCGCCCCGCGGCTCATTCACGGCGACCTGCACGAAACCCACCTGCGGTGGGCCGACGGCCGCCTGGGCGTCATCGATTTCTCCGACATGACGCTCGCCGACCCCGCCATCGACGTCGCCCACCTGGCGGGCATCTCCCCCGATTTCCACGCACGGGTCCTCTCCGACCTGGCAGCCGCCGACCGCGACCTGGAACGCCGCGCCGCCGCCTACTCCCGCTGGGACGCGGTGTTCCTCCTCATCGACCACCTCACCACCGGACGCACCCCGGAAACGACGGCGCGCGCCCTGTTCGGACGCGCGCTGGAGTCGATGCGGGGCAGCTGAGCCGTGATCAGTCGTCGAGCTGAGCCAGAACCTCGTCGGAGATGTCCGCGTTGGAGTAGACGTTCTGCACGTCGTCGGAATCCTCCAGGGCGTCGACGAGGCGCAGGAACTTCCGCGCACCCTCGACGTCCAGGGCGACCTCGGTGGCCGCGCGGTAATCCTGCTCCGCCGTGTCGTACTCGATGCCGGCATCGACCAAAGCGGTGCGCACCGACATCAGGTCGGTGAAGGCGCTGACCACCTCGAAGTTCTCGCCGAGGTCGTTGACCTCCTCCGCGCCCGCGTCGAGAACCGCCAGGAGCAGGTCATCCTCGGTCAGCTCATCCCCTTCGCCCTTGGGCACGACGATGACGCCCTTGCGCTCGAACAGGTACGACACCGAACCCGAGTCGCCCATGTTGCCGTTCTGCTTGTTGAACGTCGAGCGGACGTCCGACGCCGCACGGTTGCGGTTGTCCGTCAGGCACTCGACGATGACGGCCACGCCACCCGGGGCGTAGCCCTCGTAGACGATGGTCTCCCAGTCCGCGCCGCCGGCTTCCTCGCCGGAGCCGCGCTTGCGGGCACGCTCGATGTTGTCGTTGGGAACCGAGGCCTTCTTGGCCTTGCGGATCATGTCGTCCAGCGTCGGGTTCGCCGAGGGGTCACCACCGCCGGTGCGCGCCGCGACCTCGATGTTCTTGACCAGCTTGGCAAATTCCTTGCCTCGCTTGGCATCGTTGGCCGCCTTCTTGTGCTTGGTGGTCGCCCACTTGGAATGGCCCGCCATCTGCTGGTCCAAACTCCCTTTTTGTCTCGAGGATGCCGATCGCCCCTCGACCGGGAACGACCGGTCCGCCGGACCCTTTCCGGCGGTCGTGGCGATTATACGGCAACGACGGCCCCGGGCGGTGACGTGCCGGGCTACGCCACGTCCAGGCCCGCGCACTCCCTCAGGAAAAGACGGTGCACCCGCACGTCGCCGTCGACCTCCGGATGGAAACTCGTGGCCATCACGGCACCATCGCGCACCGCGACGATCGCGCCTGCCGCCGTACCCTCCGGCACCGTCGCCAGCACCTCGACGCCCGCGCCGACGGACTCCACCCAGGGGGCGCGGATGAACGTCGCCGGAACCGGCCCGTCGATGCCCGCGAACGCCAGATCCGTCTCGAAGGAATCGACCTGGCGGCCGAAGGCGTTGCGGCGCACGGTCACGTCGAGGGCGCCGAGGCGCACCGCATCGTCGCGCGTGTCCAGCACCGTCGACGCCAGCAGGATCATGCCGGCGCAGGTGCCGAACGCCGGAAGGCCCCCGCACAAGGCGTCGGAAAGCGGCTCGAGCAGGCCGTTGAACCGCATGAGCTTCGACATCGTCGTCGACTCGCCGCCCGGCAGGATGATCGCCGACAGTCCGTCGAGATGCTCGGGAAGGCGCACCTTGCGGTGGGCGACGCCAAGATCGTCCAGTACCCGCTCATGCTCGACGACGCCGCCCTGCAACGCGAGCACGCCGACGACGGGCCGTCCCGCCTCAGTCAATGTTTTCGCCCAGCTTCGTCTGAGACGCCGGCGTGAACGGCACCGGCTCCACACCCGGAGGCAGGTGGCGCGTCAGGCCCTCCTGCGTGACCACCGCGACGAGATCCCCGGCGCGGTTGAAGATCCGCCCATGCGTCAACGCGCGGCCGGCGTGCGCCGACGGGGAAATCTGGTCGTAGAGCAACCACTCGTCGGCCCGGAACGGACGCAGGAACCACATCGCGTGGTCCAGACTGGCCTCCTGCAGCTTCACGTCCGGGTGCGGCACCTTCGCCGAAGACAGCAACGTCATGTCCGACATGTACGCCAGCGTGGACACGTGGAACGTCTCGTCATCGGGCAGGCGCTCCTTCGACCGGAACCACACCACCTGCTGCGACGGCGTGTACGGGTTGCACGTGTACTGGTCCTGCGGGATGACGCGGATGTCCCAGTCCGACCACTCGGCGAACAGCAGGCGCCGGGCCCGCGACATATTCGACGTGTCCACCACGACGTCCTCGGGCGCCGGCACGTCGCGCATGGTGTCGGAGTGCTCGATGCCCGTGTCGCCGCGACGGTGGAAGCTGGCCTGCATCATGAAGATCGTCCGCCCGTCCTGGACCGCGCGCACGTGGCGGTGGACGAAGGAACGGCCGTCGCGGATGCGGTCGACGAGGTACGTCGTCGGAATGTGCGGGCGGCCGGGGCCCACGAAGTAGGCGTGCAGCGAATGGACGGCGAACTCGGAGTCCACCGTCCGCGTCGCCGCGGCCAGCGCCTGCCCGGCGACCTGGCCGCCGAAGGTGCGCTGGAGAACCGATTCGATGACGGGACCGCGGAAGATGTCGCGGTCGATGCGCTCGAGGTCGAGTACTTCGCGGATGTCAGGCATGGTGTCCAGTATCCCCGATCGCCCCCGTCAGCGCGCAGCGGCCCCCGCCTGCGCCAGCGCGGCGTCGATTTCCTCGCCCAGCAGCGGGGCGAGCGATCGGGCGTAGGCGTTGGTCATGTGGTCTCGGTCGCGGTAGACGACGATGTTGCCGATGACCGGCGAACACCAGTCGAACGGGCAGAACCAGTCGGCGGTGTCCGCGGACCAGGCCGTCGGCCATTGCGAAAGAACCCGGTCGGCGGGGTTTTCCGGCTCATACATCCGCGACCGGGGCACGGCGCAGTTGGCCCAGTCGTCCTGCTTGCGCATGCACCGGTTGGGGTAGAACGGCTTGCCGTTCTCGTCGACGAGGCGGGGGTTGTCGCGCAGCCCGAGGAACGGGATGCCGTGGTCGGCCAACTCGGCCCAGAAGTCGTCGGCGCCGACGACGACCTGTTCGACTTCGTCGCGTCGCCCGCGCGACGAGGTGGTGCTCACGGAGACGACGAGATCCGGATCGAGCTCGATGAGCCGGTCGATCGCGCCGCGCGACCACGTCACGCAGTCGCGCTCGACGAACCAGGACGTCCGCAGGGTCAGCGGGCACGCCTCGCGCAGCATCGTCACCACGCGGAAGCCCCGTTCCAGGCCGAGCATGTGCAACGGTTCGACGTAGGTGTCGGCGTGGGAATGGCCGACGATGGCCACCGTCATCTCCGCGTCGACGTCGCCGTAGACGCAGTCGGGGTACTCGTCGGTCGGCGCGTCCATCTTCACCAGGCACCCGTCGCGCCAGGATCGGGTGCCGATGTGTTCGGGCAGTTCCGGGTACGGCTCCGCCGCGGGCACTTCGATGCTGCCGTCGGCGGCCATCGCCCCGGGGTAGACGGCCGGATCCAACTCGCGGGAGTCGATGCGGTCGAGGTGGGCGATCCACGCCGTGTTGGCGAACAGTCCCGCCACGACGAGTGCGCCGATGACGGCCGTCGCGGCGACTTTCGGTCCGCGGCGCGGCGTCGGCTCCGGGGTTTCGGGGGTGTCGGCGGTGCGGCGCGGCCCCTGCTCCTGGAGGGGCTTTTCGACGTAGTTGTGGGTCGCATCGGCCAGCAGGAGCGACAGGCCGATGACCACGAGGCCCAACCAGACCGGCACGTCCCAATTGCCGGTTGCATGGGCGATGAGGATCAGCAACGGCCAGTGCCACAGGTAGAGCGGATAGGCGACGCGGCCCAGCCACTGCATGGGCGCAGACCGCAGGACGTCGCCGGTGCGGCCCGATCCGTCGGACAGGATGATCAGCGCGGCGCCGCCGATGGGCAGCAGCGACAGCGGCCCGGGAAACGCGGTGGTGTCGCGGATGACGAATCCGGTGGCCACCATCATGGCGACGCCGACGAAGGAGGCGGCCCCGCACAGTGACGCCGGCACGCGCAGCTTGTGGCCGTAGACGGCGAGTACGCCGCCGAGGGTCATCTGCCACAACCGCGTCCACGTCGAGTAGTAGTCGTCCATCCCGCCGTACAGTCCGCCGCGCGACGCCCACGCGAAGGAGGCGATCGTGACGACGACGAGCAACGGTCCCACGAGCCGGCGGCGGAAGAAGGGCCACGCGACGCACAGCGACCCGACCAGGATGGCCATGAGGTAGAACTGGCCCTGCACCGACATCGACCACAGGTGCTGCAGCGGACTCGGCGCCGTCGTCGCAGCGGCATACGCCGCCTCCTGGTCGATGAGCTCCCAGTTGAGCACGTAGGTCAGCGCCGCCCGCACCTGCCGGGTCAGCTGTTCCGATATCCAGTCGGGGGCGAACATGACCAGGATCAGCGCCGAACCGGCCATCGCCGTCACCAGCGACGGCACGAGGCGGCGGATGGTCCGCAACAGGGGCCACAGCGGGTTGGCCAACGCCCCCGGGCGGCCCGCGTAGCGGATCTGCGAGCCGAGGAAGAAATACCCGGCCAGCATGAGGAACACGTCCACGCCGCCGGACACCCGGCCGACGAAGACGTGGAAGACGACCACGAGCGCGATGGCGAGACCGCGCACACCATCCAGGTCACTGCGGCGCGCGGCCGGTGCTCCCCCGTTCACCATCTCGCCCTCCGTGCCCGTGGTCGGTGTTACCAGCCGCGCTCGGCGAGGCGGTGCGGCTGGGGGATCTCGTCGACGTTGATGCCCACCATGGCCTCGCCGAGTCCGCGCGAGACGTCGGCGATGACCTTCGGGTCGTCGTAGTGCTGGGTGGCCTGGACGATCGCCTTGGCGCGGTCGGCGGGGTTGCCGGACTTGAAGATGCCGGAACCGACGAACACGCCCTCGGCGCCGAGCTGCATCATCATCGCGGCGTCGGCCGGGGTGGCGATGCCGCCGGCGGTGAACAGGACCACCGGCAGCTTACCGGTCTCGGCGACCTCGCGGACGAGCTCGTACGGGGCCTGCAGCTCCTTGGCCGCGACGTACAGCTCGTCGGGGGCCATCGACTTCAGGCGGTTGATCTCGGCGCGGATGGTGCGCATGTGGGTCACCGCGTTGGACACGTCGCCGGTGCCGGCCTCGCCCTTGGAGCGGATCATGGCCGCGCCCTCGTTGATGCGGCGCAGGGCCTCTCCCAGGTTCGTGGCGCCGCAGACGAACGGCACGGTGAAGTCGAACTTGTCGATGTGGTTGGCGTAATCGGCGGGGGTGAGAACCTCCGACTCGTCGATGAAGTCGACGCCCAGGGACTGGAGCACCTGCGCCTCGACGAAGTGGCCGATGCGGGCCTTCGCCATCACGGGGATGGACACGGCCTCGATGATGCCCTCGATCATGTCCGGATCCGACATGCGGGACACGCCGCCCTCGGCGCGGATGTCGGCGGGAACGCGCTCGAGCGCCATGACGGCGGTGGCGCCGGCGTCCTCGGCGATCTTCGCCTGCTCCGGGGTGACGACGTCCATGATGACGCCGCCCTTCAGCATCTCGGCCAGACCGCGCTTGACGCGAGCGGTGCCGTGGCTGGTGTTGTTGTCGGAGGTGGTCAACGAAACCTGCTTTCTGGAGGTTCTTTCCGGTGTTCTATCCGGGCGGCGGGGCCCGGCGTCTGCCAACTATAGACCCGCCGGTAGACAGTGCCGTCTATAGGCCCCGCGGTGGGTTCAAGGGCTCTGCGGGGTGCCGACGGACACGTCGAAGTACTCGGGGATCGGCGCGGTGCCGGCCAGGCGCAGTCCGCGGACCAGCGGTCGGGTGCGCAACATCCGGGTGTCGGTGACGGCGTCGTTGTAGAACCGGCGGGCGAGCTCGACGCGGGTTGTGGCGTCGTGGAGCTCGATGGCCAGCGCCGGCTCCGGCGGGTTGGCCTGCATCGCCTCGGCGAGTTTGGCGTTGAGGGTATTCTCCGCGTCGGCGCGGGCGTGGGCGTCGGCGGCGGTGAGGCGACGAGACTCGGCGCGGGCGACGTCCGCGCCGAGCTCCGGGTACGCCGCCCGTGCGACGGCTCCGCGCCTGCCCAGCGCGGCCTCCAGCGATGCCCGGGCGAGATCGGTGCGCACGTGCATCCGGTTGAGCCGAGTGGCGGTCGCCGACGCGAGCAGCGCCGCGACCAGCGCGATCACGGCCACGACGGCGAGCACGACGGCCCACCACGGCACGAGGATCACGAGACCACCACCTTCTCCCCGTCCATGCGGACGGTGTCGTAGACCTGCAGGACCTTGTCGGCGATCGTCGACCAGTCGAATTCCCACGCACGATCATGCCCCGCGGCCACGAGTCCGGCACGTCGGGCGTCGTCGGAAAGCAATGCGATGGTGGTGCGGGCGAGGTCGGCGGAGTCGCCGTTGCGGAAATGATCGCCGTAGCGGCCGTCGTCGAGGACGAGCCGGAAGGCGTCGAGGTCCGACGAGATCACGGCGGCGCCTGCGGCCATCGCCTCGACCAGCACGATGCCGAAGCTTTCCCCGCCCAGCTGCGGGGCGATGTAGGCGTCGGCCGACTTCAGCGCCGCGGCCTTGGCTTCCTCGGAGACGCGGCCGGTGAAGCGCAGCACGTCGGCGTGTTCGCCGGCCCGCCGCACCGCCTGGGCCCGGTCGCCGTCGCCGATGACGAGGATCTCCAGGTCCGCGAACACCCGCCGGATGGCGGGCACGGCGTCGAGGAGGACGGGCAGGCCCTTGCGGGGTTCGTCGAAGCGCCCGAGGAACACGAGTCGTTTCGTGCCCGGCGGCGGCGCACCGATCTCGGGCACGTCGGCGGCGTCGGGGGCGGCGGCGTATTCGCCCACGCGGACTCCGTTGGGGATGAGCACCGGGTCTCCGCCGAGCTGCTCGACCTGCCAGCGCCGGGCGACCTCGGACACGGCTATGCCGCCGCGGATGCGTTCGAGCATCGGCCGCAGGAACGGCGTGGCCAGCTTCAGCGCCAGCGATTGCGTGGCGGCGGAGTGGTACGTGGCCACGATGGGGCCAATGGCGGCGCGGGTGGCCAGCATCGAGTAGCTGGGCGAGTTCGGCTCGTGGATGTGCAGGACGTCGAAGTCGCCGGCGTCGATCCACCGGCGCACCTTCCGCTGCGTCACCGGCCCGAACGATAGCCGCGCCACGGACCCGTTGTACGGGATCGGGATCGCGCGTCCGCCGCGTTCGACGAAGTCCGGCACCTCCGCTGTCGGTCCGGCGGGTCCGATGAGGCTAACCTCGTGGCCGCGCGCCCGGAACTCCCGGCACAAGTCGATCGCGTGCGCCTGGACGCCGCCGGGCACGTCGAAGGAGTACGGGCAGACCATTCCGATGCGCATGGTTCAGCTCCCCGCCCGGTCGGCTGCATCGGGCGCGTCGGCACCCGCCTCGCCGTTTTCGGCTTTACGACGGCGACGTGCTCGCCGGTCCGCCGTCCACAACGGCTGAAGCATGTGCCAGTCGGCGGGGTGGGCCGCGATGTCGGATTCCATGAGCCACGCGCAGTCCTGGACGATGTCGTCGAGCTCGCGGCCGGCGGCGGGCACTTCGGGATGGACCCGGAAACCCCAATCGTCGCCGTCGAACCACAGTCCGGCGACGTGGAGCGCCGCGCCGGTTTCCCGGGCCAGCTGCGCCGCGCCGACGGGCATGATGGTCTTCTCGCCGAAGAATTCGACTTCCGCTCCCCTGCCGCCGAAGTCCCGTTCGCCGACGAGCGCGATCACGCCGCCGTCCTCCAGCCGCTGCCGCAGACCCACCATCGGCGGCTCACCGCCGGTGAGCGGCAAAATGGTGAAGCCCAGGCTTTCCCGGTACTCCAGGAAGGCGTCGTACAGCTCGTCGGGGCGCAGGCGTTCGGCCACCGAGGTGAAGCCGCCGAACCGCCGGGCCGCCCACATGCCGGCCATGTCCCAGTTGCCGGAATGGGTGACCAGCAGGATGATGCCCCGGTCCTGGGCCGCGGTGGCCTCGAGTATCTCGCGGCCGCGGATCATGCCGGCGATGCGCTCGTACAATTCCGCGCCGGCCATCGTCGGCAGCCGGAACGCCTCCACCCAGTACCGCAGGTAGCTGCGCATCGACGCCTTGACCAGCGCGTCGGGAACGTCGGCGGCGGGCAGACCCGTGACGCGCGCGAGATTCCGGCGCAGCTGCTCGGGGCCGCGGCCGTCGTCGGAAAAACGGTCGGCGGCCTTCATCGCCGCCCACATGACGGGACGCTCGGGCAGCTTGCCCACGATCTTCCAGCCGGCGAGGTACCCCAGCGCCGCCAGGTCCTCCCGGTTTCGGGGAAACCTCATCGCCGCTCCCCCGCATCGGACGTCCCAACCGGCGGGGCGATGGGCTCCCCGGCCCCGGGGCCGCGGGCGACCATGACCAGGCGTTGGACGACCGTGAACACGGAGCCCGCGGCGAGGACCCACATGGCGATCTCCACCGCCCACGGCACGCCCAGCCCCTGCAATCCGATGCCGACGAGCGCGAGGATCAGACGCTCCGGCCGCTCCACCAGACCACCGTTGACGGTGAACCCCGACGCTTCGGCGCGCGCCTTTACGTAGGACGTCACCTGACCCGCCACCAGCGACACCAACACCGCGATGATGAGGTGCCCCGGCGCCCCGTGGGAGAAGAACACCCACCACAGGATCGCGCCGAACAACGCGCCGTCGGTGATCCGGTCGCAGCTGGCGTCGAGCACGGCGCCGAACCGGGTGCCGCCGCCGCGCAGACGCGCCATCGTCCCGTCGAGCAGGTCGAACGCGGCAAACAGGCCGGTGAGCACCGCCGCCGCGAACAGGTGCCCGGTCGGGATCAGCGTCACCGAAATCGCGATGGCCGCGACCGTGCCCAACACCGTCATCACGTTGGGCGACACGCCCAGCGAGTTCAGCGTGCGGGCGATCGGCTCGACGACGGGAGCGATGGGCTTGCGGCCGTGGACGCTGAGCATCGGGGTCCTCTCGGTTGGGCGTCGGTGGGTCGGGTCTTACCAGGCTTCCGCCAGGAGCGCGCGGGTGTCGCGCAGCATCTGCGGCAGCACCTTCACGCCGTCGATGACGGTCATGAAGTTGGAGTCGCCGGACCAGCGGGGAACGACGTGCATGTGCAGATGTTCCCCCACCGAACCGCCGGACGCACGCCCGAGGTTGAAACCGACGTTGAGCGCGTGGGGCCGCGACACCTTCTTCAGCGTGCGGATCGCCCGCTGCCCGAAGGCCATCAGCTCCGTCATCTCCTCGTCGGTGAGGTCCTCCAGGTTCGCGACCTGGCGGTACGGCACCACCATGAGATGACCGGCATTGTACGGGTAGAGGTTGAGCACGCAGTAGACCAACTCGCCGCGCGCCACGATCAGCGCGTCTTCGTCGGAGCGCTTCGGCAGGTCGACGAAGGGGTTGCGCGAGCGCGGTTGGCTTGACGACGAGCCCGCCGACTCCTCACCGGCGCCGTTGTCCGTGATGTACTGCATCCGGTACGGCGCCCACAGACGCTCGAGTCGGTCGGGGGCGCCCACGCCGCGGTCGACCACCGCGTCGTCGGGGGTCCCGTCAGCGTCGTGAAGCAATGTTGTCTCCGTTGGGCTGATCGTTGATCCGTTCGGCCACCCAGTTCGCGATGAGGTCCGCGGCCTCGGCCACCGGCACGCCGTTGATCTGGGAACCGTCGAGGAAGCGGAACGACACCGCGTCGGCCTCCACGTCGCGGGCGCCGGCGAGCACCATGAACGGCACCTTCGCCTGCGTGTGGTTGCGGATCTTCTTCTGCATGCGGTCGTCGGAGACGTCCACGTGGGCGCGCAGACCGCGGGACTTCAGCTGGGCGGTGAACGCCTCCAGGTGCGGGATGCAGTCGTCGGCGACCGGGATTCCCACGACCTGCTCCGGGGCCAGCCACGCCGGGAACGCGCCCGCGTAGTGCTCCAGCAGCACGCCGAAGAAACGCTCGATCGAGCCGAAGAGCGCGCGGTGGATCATGATCGGGCGCTTCTTCGAACCGTCCGGGGCGGTGTAGTCGAGCTCGAAACGCTCCGGCAGGTTGAAGTCCAGCTGCACCGTCGACATCTGCCACGTGCGGCCGATGGCGTCGCGGGCCTGCACGGAAATCTTCGGGCCGTAGAACGCGGCTCCGCCCGGATCCGGAACGAGCTCCAGGCCCGAGGCGTCGGCGACGCGCTGCAGAATCTGCGTGGAACGCTCCCAGATCTCGTCGGTGCCCACGAACTTCTTGTCGTCCTTCGTGGACAGCTCCAGGTAGAAGTCGTCGAGGCCGTAGTCGCGCAGCAGCGAGATGATGAAGTCGAGGACGCTGGTCAGTTCCTCCTCCAGCTGCTCCTCGGTGCAGTAGATGTGCGCGTCGTCCTGCGTGAACCCGCGGGCGCGGGTCAGGCCGTGGACCACGCCGGACTTCTCGTAACGGTAGACGGTGCCGAACTCGAACATGCGGATGGGCAGCTCACGGTAGCTGCGACCGCGCGACGCGAAGATCAGATTGTGCATCGGGCAGTTCATCGGCTTGACGTAGTAGTCCTGCGGCGCCTTCGTGCAGTTGCCGTGCTCGTCGTACTCGCCGTCGAGCTGCATGGGCGGGAACATGCCCTCCGCGTAGAAGTCCAGGTGGCCCGACTGCTCGAACAAGTCGCCCTTGGTCACGTGCGGGGTGTTGACGAAGTCGTAGCCGGCCTCGAGGTGGCGGCGACGCGAATGCTGCTCCATCTCGTTGCGGATGATGCCGCCCTTGACGTGGAACACCGGCAGGCCCGAGCCGATCTCGTCGGGGAAGCTGAACAGGTCCAGCTCCGCACCAAGGCGACGGTGATCGCGCTTTTCCGCCTCCAGCAGCATGTCCAGGTAGGCGTCCATGGCCTCCTTGGACTCCCACGCGGTGCCGTAGATGCGCTGCAGGCCGGCGTTGGACTGGTCGCCCCGCCAGTAGGCCGCCGACGAGCGGGTCAGCGTGAACGCCGGAATGTAGCGGGTGGTGGGCACGTGCGGGCCGCGGCACAGGTCGAACCACTCGGTCTCGCCCGTGCGGGGATTGACGTTGCGGTAGCCGGTCAGCTCGTTTCCGCCCACGTCGACCGTGGCGTCCTCGTTGGCGTCGATGTTTCCGGACGACTTGTCGGCGATGAGCTCGAGCTTGTACGGCTCCTGCGCCAGCTGAGCCGAGGCGTCGTCCGGGGACTCGAAGACGAAGCGCTCGAACTTCTGGCCCGACTTGATGATCTTCTTCATGCGCCGTTCGATGCGCTTGAGATCCTCGGGAGTAAACGGTTCGGCGACGTCGAAGTCGTAGTAGAAGCCGCCGTCGATGGCCGGACCGATGCCGAGCTTCGTGCCGGGAAACTCCGCCTGCACGGCCTGCGCCAGCACGTGGGTGGTCGAGTGTCGGATGACTCCGCGGCCGTCCTCCGTGTTCGCGGCGACGGGCTCGACGGTCTCGTCGACGGCCGGAACGTAGGACAGGTCCTTCAGGTCACCCCGGGGGTCGCGGACGCAGACGATGGCGTCGGGGCCCTTGTTGGGGTAACCGAGGTCCCGCATGGCGGCGCCGGCGGCGACGCCCGCGGGGACGGTGAACGGGGCGGGGACGGTGATGGGTTCGGACACGGCTGGCGTGGCTCCTTTTCCGGAATCGGGCGGGTGTCGCATACCTGGCGACCCCCGCGGACCCCACAACCTTAGCGCCCCGGGTCGGGTCAGTCCTCCAACAGGTCCTGGGCCCAGTACTCGTCGCCCGTGGTGCCGCGGGGGATGACGAAAACGGCCGAACCGATGTGGAAGATCCACTCGTTGAGGCGATCCGCCTCGGCCAGGCGCTCCTGGATGGGGTGGAACTGGTCCATCGGGTTCTTCTGGAAGCAGATGAACACCAGGCCCGTGTTGGACGTGAAGCGCCCGGTGGGCTCCGGCGGCAGGTCGTAGTTGTAGACGCGCCGCAGGATCCGCTGATTCGGGAACTCCTTCGGGGGCATGGAACGCGCGACGTGGCTGTTGCGGTCGATGATCGGCAGGCCGTACTCGTCGGTGGCGTCGAGGTCGACCGGGTCGAACTCGTTTTCCTTGCCCAGCGGCGCTCCCGTGTCGAGGGTGCGGCCGACGACTTCTTCACGGCTCGGGCGGTCGAGGATGTCCCACCCGTCGATGTCCATTTCGATGCGGCGCACGACCATGGCGGAACCGCCCCTCAGCCAGTCCGGTCCCGAGTCGATCCACACCACGCGATCGAAATCGTCCTCGCCGCGGGGGTTGACGGTGCCGTCGAGCTGACCGAAACGGTTGCGCGGGGTGACGTCCGGGTCCTTCGCACCGCGGGCGTTGAGGAAGCCCATCTGCACCCAGCGCACGTCCAGGAACGGTGCACCGTTTTTGATCATGAACCGCGCCGCATGCGAGAGCATGAGCGGATCGTCGCAGCAGATCTGCAGGCACAGGTCGCCGCCGTTCCACTCGTCGCGCAGCTGATCGGTCTCGTACTCGGGCAGCGGCCCCAGCCACTCCGGCATCTCGTCCTCACGATCGACGGCGGTGAAGAATCCCTCGCCGAGGCCGAGCGTGAACGTCAAGTTCGCCGGGGCGTCGTACATCTCCGGCTCCAGGTCGGTGCGCGGCGCATGGCCCTTGGACATGCGCCGCGCATCCTGCGTCCACACCCGCATGAGTCCACGCAGACGGGACCGGTCGACGTCGTCCTTGACGTCGAACGCGATCAACCACAGGTTGGCCTGCGACGGAGTCGCGATGCCCGCCTGGTGCTCGCCGTCGAACTCGACGGTCTGGGTCTGCAGCGGAGGCAGCTCCTCCTCGTCCGACGGTCGCTCGAGGCCGATGGCTCCGGCGTTGCCGGCCGCGGCGATGCCCAGCGCTCCGGCACCGGCTCCGGCCCCCAGCCCGGTGAGGAAACGGCGGCGGGACAGGTTGCTGCTCATGCGGGTGGTGCTCCTGGTTCTGACTCAATCAATGCGGTCGATGACGCGACCGCCATGACCGCAGGTCCGGCCCGGCGTACCGGGCCGGTCCGGTTCTAGTGACCGGCGTGTTCGTCGTGCTCGTCGTGCTCGTCGCCCATGCCGTCGTTCATGTTCCTCATGTGGCCGTCCTCGCCCATGCCCGGGTTGCCCAGTTCGCCGTCCTCGCCGTAGTTCTCTTCGCCGGCGGCCTGCACGCGAACCTCGAGCTCCTGGGTCAGGGTGGAGCCGTCGGACAGCTCGAGCACGACGGTGTACATCTGACCCGGCTCCAGAGCCTCGTCGTTGTCCATGATCATCAGGTGGTCGTCACCCGGGGCCAGGACCTTCTCGCCGTTGGCCGGGATCGTGTGGCCGCCCTCGATCTTGAACATCTTGCCGTCCTCGGTGGCGTGCTGCTCGAAGACGGTGCCTTCCTTCAGCCCCTCGACGCGGAAGTCGACGACCTCGAGGTCCTCGTCGGTGTTGTTCTTCAAGGTGCCGAAGATGCCGGTCATGCCCTTGTCGGCCGGCTTCTCCTTGATGTAGGCGTCCTCAAAGGTGACGGCCGCCGAAGCCTCCGACTCGGTGCCGTCGGCTGCGGTGGTGGTGGCGGAGCCGTCGGCTGCGGTGGTGTCGGCGGCGTCGTCGCTCGAGCAGCCCGCGAGGGCAAGGGCGAGGGCGGCGGAACCGGCGACGAGAGCCTTGGTGGTGCGGTGGAGCTTCATGGGGATCAATCTGCCTTTCGGTTGACGACGGCCACTCCGGCGACGACCGCGAGGATGACGGCGACGAGCCCGCCGCCGGCGATCCACGCCCAGGTGGGTACGCCGGAGTCCTCTTCGAGGTCGGCCCCTCCTCCGGCGTCGACCGGGTGGTCGCCGACGGAGAAGGACAGTTTGCCGCGGGTGGAGTGCCCGTCGGAGGAGGTGATCTGGAACCCGACGATGTACGCGCCCGGACCGGGGTCGAGCGATTCGGGGATGTCGAACGAGATGACCTGACCGTCGAGTTCCGGCTGCTCGGTGAGCAGGACTTCCTTCGTGGCGGCGTTGCTGATCGCGACGGTGTTGAAGGAGTCGCGGGGAACGCCGGAGAAGGTCATCTCGATGCGGCGCGGGAATTCGTCGAGGTTTTGGCCGTCGGCCGGGGTGGAGGCGATGACGGAGTCGTGCGCATGGGCGACGGGGGCCGTGTCCGCCCCGCCCAGGGCGGGCGCGAACGCCAGTCCGGTCGCGAGCGTCGCGGCGATCGCCGAGCGCCCGATGAATCCTTTGCGCATGTGCACCGGCATTGACCTCCGTGGCCGCTGTTCGGCCCTCGACTGCGGGAACCAGTTGGGCCGGGCATTCCGCGCCCGACCCACATCAGTAGTCGGGCCATGGGTTCGATTGGTTCCCGCGATGATTGTTGACGACCCGACGAATACCCCCGAGTGTACCCCGGCCACCCCGTTAACTTCGATCACCCCGGCCGAGAGATCACCCGCCGGAAACCGAAGCCGGACACGAAAAAACCGCCGGAGGGCTGGCCTCCGGCGGTTGCGGTAGTCCCAACTGGGTTCGAACCAGCGACCTTTCCGGTGTGAACGGAACGCTCTTCCGCTGAGCTATGGGACTGCACGTAGTCGGGAGCCTGTCCCGCTTACGGGTGATTAAGTTAGCACGCCTTCGACCGGTGGCCTAATCGCATGTTCACCGCATGTTTGCCGACGCCCCACCCACGCTTCTCACCCCACCCGGGCTTTGCGACGTCCACCGGCTCCCCGCTTCGCCAGCGGGCGTCGCCAAACAATGCCGACGGCAACCGCCCGACTACCGCCCGACGATGCGACACCCACTTCCCCGTGCCGCAGCCCTCGCCGCGCACGACGTGACGCGACAAGACATGGGGGCGGCGCACGGGCCGGGCCACAACGCGCGAGAAGCACCACGGCGCGCACGTCACGACTCCACGAAACTGCTTACATGCTGGGGATTTGTGGATTTTCAGCGAATCCCGCTAATGTTCTTCTCGCACCGCAAGCGGGGCACGGGAAACCGGGCAAGCGCAACGGAACGCAGTGCGGATGTAGCGCAGCTGGTAGCGCATCACCT
>NZ_KV787151.1:0-2478 GCF_001807025.1 Corynebacterium sp. HMSC11E11
GATGCGTGTGTTGTTGTTTGGTCTATTAGTACCGGTCACCTCAACACGTCACCATGCTCACAGTTCCGGCCTATCAACCCCGTCATCTACAGGGAACCTCAAACGAAACCTGATCTTGGAACAGGCTTCCCGCTTAGATGCTTTCAGCGGTTATCCCTTCCGTACGTAGCCAACCAGCAATGCTCCTGGCGAAACAACTGGCACACCAGAGGTACGTCCGTCCCGGTCCTCTCGTACTAGGGACAGCCTTCCTCAAGTTTCTACGCGCGCGGCGGATAGAGACCGAACTGTCTCACGACGTTCTAAACCCAGCTCGCGTGCCGCTTTAATGGGCGAACAGCCCAACCCTTGGGACCTACTCCAGCCCCAGGATGCGACGAGCCGACATCGAGGTGCCAAACCATCCCGTCGATATGGACTCTTGGGGAAGATCAGCCTGTTATCCCCGGGGTACCTTTTATCCGTTGAGCGACACCGCTTCCACAAGCCGGTGCCGGATCACTAGTCCCTACTTTCGTACCTGCTCGACCTGTCAGTCTCACAGTCAAGCTCCCTTGTGCACTTACACTCAACACCTGATTGCCAACCAGGCTGAGGGAACCTTTGGGCGCCTCCGTTACCCTTTGGGAGGCAACCGCCCCAGTTAAACTACCCACCAGGCACTGTCCCCAACCCGGATCACGGGCCAAGGTTAGATATCCAATACGATCAGAGTGGTATTTCAACAACGACTCCACCCCAACTGGCGTTGAGGTTTCACAGTCTCCCACCTATCCTACACAAACCGAACCGAACACCAATACCAAGCTATAGTGAAGGTCCCGGGGTCTTTTCGTCCTGCCGCGCGTAACGAGCATCTTTACTCGTACTGCAATTTCGCCGGGTCTGTGGTTGAGACAGCAGGGAAGTCGTTACGCCATTCGTGCAGGTCGGAACTTACCCGACAAGGAATTTCGCTACCTTAGGATGGTTATAGTTACCACCGCCGTTTACTGGGGCTTAAATTCTCCGCTTCGACCCACAAAGGATCTAACAGGTCCTCTTAACCTTCCAGCACCGGGCAGGCGTCAGTCCGTATACATCGACTTACCCGTCTTCGCACGGACCTGTGTTTTTAGTAAACAGTCGCTTCCCTCTATTCTCTGCGGCCACGCAACGCCGTCCGCCGCAACGGGCATAGACATCACGCGGCCCCCCTTCTCCCGAAGTTACGGGGGCATTTTGCCGAGTTCCTTAACCACAGTTCACCCGATCGCCTTAGTATTCTCTACCTGACCACCTGTGTCGGTTTGGGGTACGGGCCGCACAACCACTCGCTAGAGGCTTTTCTCGGCAGCATAGGATCACCAACTTCCCCACAACGGGTACGCATCACGTCTCACCACACACGCAGCCCGGATTTACCTGGACTGCCGGCTACACGCTTACACCACCATCCATCAGGTGGCACGGCTACCTTCCTGCGTCACCCCATCACTTGGCTACTACCAGATCAGGTCCCCTGCATCCACAACCAGACACCACCCAAAAGGGCAGCGAAAGGACGCTTCAGGAGGGTTAGTATCACTGATTCACCATGGGCGCGATTGCGCGGGTACGGGAATATCAACCCGTTGTCCATCGACTACGCCTGTCGGCCTCGCCTTAGGTCCCGACTCACCCTGGGAGGATTAACCTGGCCCAGGAACCCTTGGTCATCCGGCGGAGGAGGTTTCCACTCCTCATTCGCTACTCATGCCTGCATTCTCACTCGCGTCCACTCCACCACAGGTCACCCCGCAGCTTCACAGCCGAACACGACGCTCCCCTACCCAGCAACAAAAAAGTCACTGCCGCGGCTTCGGCGGTATGCTTGAGCCCCACTACATTGTCGGCGCAGGACCACTCGACCAGTGAGCTATTACGCACTCTTTCAAGGATGGCTGCTTCTAAGCCAACCTCCTGGTTGTCTTCGCGATCCCACATCCTTTTCCACTTAGCATACCCTTAGGGGCCTTAGCCGGCGATCTGGGCTGTTTCCCTCTCGACTACGAAGCTTATCCCCCGCAGTCTCACTGCCGTGCTCTCACCTCACCGGCATTCGGAGTTTGGCTGATGTCGCTAAGATGATAGTCCCGCTAAACCAACCAGTAGCTCTACCTCCAGGAGGAAACACACGACGCTGCACCTAAATGCATTTCGGGGAGAACCAGCTATCACGGAGTTTGATTGGCCTTTCACCCCTACCCACAACTCATCCCCTCAGTTTTCAACCTAAGTGGGTTCGCGCCTCCACAGAGTCTTACCTCTGCTTCACACTGGCCATGGGTAGATCACCCCGCTTCGGGTCCAGGACACGCCACTGACAACACACTAGTTAGTATTCGCTTTCGCTACGGCTACCCCACACGGGTTAACCTCGCGACGTGCCGCTGACTCGCAGGCTCATTCTTCAAAAGGCACGCCATCACCCCACAAAAGGAGGCTCTGACGGATTGT
>NZ_KV787152.1:0-126923 GCF_001807025.1 Corynebacterium sp. HMSC11E11
CGATTGCGTCCGGGGTCGGGGTGCGTGCATTGTGGGATCTGAACGGATGGGGCGCGACGGGCGCCCCGCATGATCAGGAGACGATGAGCGATGTCCGGCAACCGACACGGGCGTGATCCCTTCGACGACGGCCGCACCGAGTTCATCGGCCGCGATGAGCCGACCCGGCGCGCCTGGGGCGGCCGCGACGACCAGTCGACCGAGTACTTCGGTTCGGCGGGGCGCGGTGGCCGGGGCACCGGCGGCGATGCCGGCGATTCCGGCTACGACCCGGACGCGGATTTCGGTGGCGGTGCCCGCGGCGGGGACGCCACCAGGTTCGACATCGGTCGCCCGGCCGCCGGGCAGGGCGGGCGAGAGGAGTCCGGACAGTACTGGGCGCCGCTGACGCCGGAGGAGCGCGGCATCGACCCGCGTGCGGCCGGTGGGCCCCAGTCCTTCGGCGGCGGCCAGGACGGCAGCTACGGCGAGTACGGCCGGGACGGCTACGACGATCGTTACGGCGAGCGCGGTGACCGGGGTGGCCGCGAGTACCGGGATCGCGACGGAGACGATCGGCGCGGCGGCATCGGCAAGGGTGCGACGATCATCGCGGTGACGGCGATCATCGCCATCGTCATCCTGGTGGCGTTGATGTTCCGCTTCCTGTCCGGCGACGATGAGGCCACCGAGCCGACCACGACGACCCCGCCGCCGGAGCCGACGACGTCGACCTCCGAGACGCTCACCACCGAGGAGGAGCCGACGGAAACCTCCGATGCGGTGCGCGACGAAATCGATCGCCTGCGCGACGAGATCAGCAGCCTGCGCGAAACCCCGCCGGCGATCCCGGGTCTGGAGGGCGGCGAGGTCGTCGAGGCCACGGTGCCCGAGGCGGTGGGCAAGTCCCCGGCCGAGGTCGAGCTGGCCCTGCGCCGCGCCGGCTTCAGCGACATCTCCGTCGTCGACGCCAACGGCAATCCGACCAATTCGGTGGTGTCGCTCACCGGCCGCGTCGCCTCGATCGACCCGCCGGCCGGCACCTCGGCGATGACGGACCAGCCGATCACCATCACGTTGGAGTAACCGACGCGGCCACGCGCCCGGGCGGCGGGGCGAATCAGCCTCCGGCGATGCGGACGGGAATGCGCCGCGGGCCGAAATCGCCGGGCCCGTCGGCGTCGTAAAGCCCCGGGATCGCCGTGCCGCACTGCGGGCACGCCCCACGCCCCGACTCGTCGGCGACGAGCTGGTAGTCGACCATGCGGTACCAGTCGCGGACGATGACCGGCGCGTCGCAGCCGGGGCAGAACGTGGTGTCGCCGTCCTTGTCGTGGACGTTGCCGGTGTAGACGAAACGCTCGCCGGCGTCGAGGGCGATGTCGCGGGCCCGGCGCAGCGTCGACGCCGGAGTCGGGGGCACGTCGCGCATGCGGTTGTCGGGGTGGAACGCGCTGAAATGGTGGGGGACGTCCGGGCCGAGGTTGGCGACGATCCAGTCGGCCATCGCCCGGATCTCGGCGTCGGAGTCGTTGTGGCCGGGGATGAGCAGCGTGGTGATCTCCAACCACGTGTCCGTTTCCGCCAGCCACGCGAGATTGTCCAGCACGACGTGGAGGTCCGCGCCGGTCAGCCGCCGGTAGAACTCCGGCGTGAAACCCTTCAGGTCGACGTTGACGGCGTCCATTGCGCCGAAGAAGTCCTCGCGCGCGAAGCCGGCGGCGTCGCGGGCGGTGGGCGAGATGTATCCGGCGGTCACGCCGACGGTGCGCACGCCCCGGTCACGGCAGGCGGCGGCGATGTCGATGGCGTATTCGGCGAAGATCACCGGATCGTTGTAAGTGAACGCCACGGACGCGGCACCGGAGGCGACGGCGGCGTCGGCGATGTCCTCGGGCTCCGCGACGTCGGTGAGGGTGTCGACGTGCCGGGACGTGGAGATCTCGTGGTTTTGGCAGAACCTGCACCCCAGGTTGCAGCCGGCGGTGCCGAAGCTGAGCACCGACGTGCCCGGCAGGAAATGGTTGAGCGGCTTCTTCTCGATCGGGTCGAGGCAGAAACCCGACGACCGGCCCCACGTGTCCAGCACGAGCCGTCCGCCGTTGTTGCCGCGGACGAAGCAGAAGCCGCGTTGCCCGGCGCGCATGCGGCATTCGCGCGGGCACAGCAGGCATTGCACGCGTCCGTCGTCGAGGACGCGGCCCCACCGGGCGGGGTGGGTGCCCGGCACGTCGGGGCCGGGGCCGGGTTCGATGCTTGACGACGCCGACGTCATCGCGGTTCGCCCTCCCCGAAGGCGACGCCCTGCGCGGGCGAGGCCGGTTCCTCCCACGAATCGACGGTGTACCTGCTCAGACGCCAGTCGTCGCCCCACCCGGTATCGCGCGGCCCGGCGACGAGACCGGCCTTGGCCTTGAGATGGCGGATGAACTCCGTCGGGTCCGGCAGCTGGTCCCACACCTGGGGCAGGAACGTGCCGCTGCTCGGGGAGCGGCGGGGCGGGTCGAGGCGCATGCGGAACGCGCCCATGCCCGACCGGGCGGGGTCGGCGGAGTCGAGCGGGGTACCCGCAAGGATCGCCCCGTCGACGTGGGGGCGCAGCGCCGCGATGGCCTCGGCCTCGGAGGACGCGGCGACGGGTTCGGGGGCCGAGAGCACGGAGACCTCGATGCGGATGCCCGGCAGCTCCTCGGCGGTGACGTCGGGGAAGCGGGGGTCGCGCAGCGCGGCGTCAACGGCGTGGGCGGCGATGTCCGCGCCCAGCGGCCGCGTGGCCGAAAGCGACCCGATGCAGCCGCGCAGCCGCCCGTCGACGGTGAGGGTGACGAAGGACGCGCCGTCGTCGGACAACCACGGGTGGCCGATGAGATCGGCGAACCCGGCGGCGGGGTCGGACGGGTCGGGGCCGCCGGCCAACCGGTGCTCGAGCACCGCGCGGGCGTAGGCGGGCAGCCGCGGGCCGAGGGGGTCGAAGCGCACGGCCGGATAACCCACCACGCGGTACGGGTCGCCGTCGGGCGCATCCGCCGACGTCGCCCGATCGACCACCTCCGCCGACCACCCGGCGCGCCGGGCGAATCCGAGCAGACCGTTGATGGGGATGGCGCCGCACGCCGACCTCGGCGGCAGCGGGGCCTCCAGGGCGACGATCCGGTCGAGGGTGTCGGAATCCACGGCCACGGCGTCGTCGACGGGCAGGAAGTGGGACAGGTCCGAGCTGACGATCAGCAGCGTGTCGTCGTCGGCCAGGATCGCCGCGACGAGTTCGGTCATCTCCGCCACCGTGGCATCGCCGGCGACCAGCGGCAACACGGGCAGCTGCGGTGCCAGCACCTGCAGGAACGGCAGGTGCACCTCGACGGAGTGCTCGTGGGCGTGGACGCCGGGCGAGGTCACCAGCAGATCGGGGAACGTGTCGGCCAGTCGCGCGCGCAACGTGGGCAGCAGCCCGTCCGGAACGGTCACCGCGCCCAGCGGAGTCTCGAATGCCGACACCCCGGCATCGGCGACGCCGCGCACGGGTACGCGATGGGCGGGGCCGATCACCGCGGCACGGCGGAAACGTCCGTCGGCCAGCGCCCGGCGGAGCAGCGAATACGCAGACGCGGCGACTTTTCCGGAATAGACGTAGCCGGCATGCGGGGCGATGACGGCGCGGGGCGGCGGGCCGTCGTCAAGCGCAGACGAGTGGGTCGCCAGCAACTGTTCGACCTGCGTGCGCAACGCCGTCGGGTCGGCGGGGTAGAACATTCCGGCGACGGCGGCGGGGCGGACCATCGCATCGGCCGGGTGTGGCTGTCGGTGGGAGAACATGGGGGGCACCTCCGATGCCTCCAGGGTACGTCCGGTCGCGGGCGCGGGTGATCCGTGCCGGGCGATAGAGTCGGCGGCATGAATGCTCCCGCCGCACGCGAGTCGATCGACCTTGTCCGCCGCTGGTCCGGGCAGGCGACGCGGGTGCTCGACGGGAGGGCGCGGATCGCGGCGTCCGCCGGGCAGGCGGCGTCGGAGCTGTGCTCCCGGACGGTGCCGGTGAAGATCGACGGTGAGGTCGCGTGGCGCGTGCTGCCGGTCGACGGCGCGGCGCTGCTGCGCTCGGGCGAGATCGTGCGGCACCGGTGGTTGGCCGGCATCGGGGTGGAGGAGGCCCGGCTCGTCGAGGAATTGGCGGGGCCCGCCGCGACGGCCGTGCGCGAGACGTGGGCGGCCGAGGGGTGGCGGCGGTTCTTCTCGCGGGCGGAGGCGCGCGCCACGGCCGATCGGGCGGTGGCGTATCTGCGCGACGTCGTCGAGCGGGTGCGGCGGCGCGATCTGCCGGCCCTGCTCGACAGGCTGGAGCAGGAGGCGGCTGGCGCGGCGCCGCAGTTGGTGCCCACCGACTTGATGTACCCGGACGTGGGCGTCATGGCGGTACTTTCCGACGGCCTGCCGGATGACCTCGGCGAGCCGGAGCTGGTGTCCGGCGCGGACGTCGCCGCCCTGCCCGGTGCGTTGTCGACGTTGTCCGGCGCATTGGAGGCCGAACGCACCGCGCGTCTGGCGGCCATCGCGGCGGGCGAGCGCCTGCGCACCGTGGCCACCGACGAACTGTTGGCGGGGCTCGGCGTGGTGGCGTTGCGCGACGTCACCCGCGACCGGCTGCGCATCGCCCCCATCGAGGAGGCGGGTTTGCACACCGTCGGTGCGGTGCTGCGGGCCGGTGCATCGTTGACGGAGGTGCCCGGCATCGGCGCGGATTCGGCCCGCAAATTGCTGGGGGCGGCGCAGACGCTGCGGCAACAGACGATGGACGATCAACCCCTGCACCTGGATCCCGCGCAGCCCACGCCGCAGGCCACCGACGTCCTGCGGGCGTTGCGACGATGGGAGATCGCTCGCGGCCCCCTGCGCGGCCCGGACGGATCCGCGGCCGCCGTGGCATTGGGGGCGTTGGCGCCGGTGATGGCCCCGGGCGTGGGCGACGTGATGGTCTTCCCGACCCCCGGCCACGGCATCCCCGAGTTTCGCGGTGCGGTCGCACGGGTCCTGAGGCTGGCGCGGGCGCTCGGTGGGGCCGTCGGAAAGCAGGTCGGCGCGGATGCCGCGGCGGCCGACGAGGACGCGGGCGTGGCACCGGACGCCCCCGACGACGAGCTGTGGGCCGACTTCCGCGCCCGCCCCGCCGACTACCAGGCGCTGGCCGCGCAACTGGGGTTGCTTCCCGACGACGGCGACCGGGTTCACGGCGACCTGCCGGAGGAGATCGTCGCGGCGATTCGCGGCATGGACCTGGACACCGGGTACCTGAAGGCGTCGCTGCGCGGGTACCAGGATTTCGCGGCGCGGTTCGCGCTGGTGCAGGGCAAGGTGCTCATCGGCGACGAGATGGGCCTGGGCAAGACCATCGAGGCGCTGGCGGCGCTGACGCACCTGCATGCCCGGGACAAGACGCATTTCCTGGTGGTGTGCCCGGCGGCGGTGGTGTCGAACTGGATGCGCGAGATCGAATCGAAATCGCGGCTGGAGGCCCAGCGTCTGCACGGGCAGGCGCGCGATCTGGCCGTCGACGAATGGCTGGTGCGCGGGGGAGTCGCCGTGACCACCTACGGGACCCTGGCCGCGGTGCGGGACCGGGTGCTGGCGTGCCCCGGGTTGGCGTGCGTGGTCGTCGACGAGGCGCACTACATCAAGAACCCCGGGGCGAAGCGATCCCAACTGCTGGCCGAGGTGATCGGGCAGGTGGACGGTGCGATCCTGCTGACGGGTACGGCGCTGGAAAATCGCATCGACGAATTTCGGACGCTGGTGCGCTACCTGCGTCCCGACCTGCTGGAGGGGGAGACCGAACTGCCGGCGGCGAAGTTCCGCGAGCTGGTCGCGCCCGTCTACCTGCGGCGCAATCAGGCAGACGTGCTCGACGAGCTGCCCGCGCTGGTGGAAGTCGACGATTGGGTGGAGGCCACCGACGCCGACGAGGCCGCCTACCGCACGGCCGTCGACGAGGGGAACTTCATGGCCATGCGCCGGGCGGCATTTGCGGCGGGCGCGGGGTCGGCGAAGATGGAGCGGCTGGTCGACATCGCCGGGGAGGCGCGCGACAACGGTCGCCGGGTGATCGTGTTTTCGCATTTCCGGGACGTGCTCGACGCCGTGATGGGCGAGTTGGGGGAGGTCGCGGTGGGGCCGCTGACGGGCGATGTGCCCGCGGCGCGGCGCCAGGAGCTGGTCGACGAGTTCTCCGCCGCCGATGGTGGTGCGGTGCTGGTGTCGCAGATCGTCGCCGGCGGCGTGGGCCTGAACATCCAGGCCGCGTCGGTGGTGGTCATCTGCGAGCCGCAGTTGAAGCCGACGACGGAGTGGCAGGCCATCGCCCGCGCGCACCGGATGGGCCAGTTGGAGTCGGTGCAGGTGCACAGGTTGTTGCTGGAGGATTCCGTCGACGCCCGGATCGTGGAGATTCTCGCCCGCAAAAAGCAGCTTTTCGACGAGCTGGTGCGGGTGTCCACCACGGCCGACGCCGCACCCGAGGCGTACGACGTGTCCGAGGCGGAGCTGGCCCGCGAGATCATCGCGGCGGAGCGGGAACGGTTGGCGGGGGAGACTCCGGCAAACCCGCCACGACCTGCGGATTAGCCCACACTGCCGACAATGTTGTAATCTGTGGCAGTTGCCGTTGAACGGCAGCGGCGGACTGTGGCGCAGCTTGGTAGCGCACCTCACTGGGGGTGAGGGGGTCGCAGGTTCAAATCCTGTCAGTCCGACCAGCGTTTCGACTGCAGTACGTCACGACTGCGACCCGGTGGAGAGATCATCTCCACCGGGTTTTTCGTCGTCGGTGCCGTGACGGGAGGGGCGCGGACGGCCGGGGTGGCGCCACATCGAAATCGGCGTCTGTTCCCTTGATATGACAACGATCGACGGGTTTACAGGTGCGGCGTTTCGGAAAAGCCGACGGGAATGGCTATCGTTAGCGCTATTCTTCGTAACCATCCACCCGCCGCCCGGCGGGGAAATACGTCGGAACAGACCGCGGATAGCGGCCGCGGCACCCATCGCGACCGGTCACGCACCAGCCCGTCCCGGCGATCATAGGAGGCACAGTTGACCGAGATCTCTACCCGCCACGAAAACGTCGCGCGCGACTTCGCCGCCGTCGCCGACCGCGTCACCAAGTGGGACGCGCCCACTCCCGTGCCGGAGTGGACGGCCGGTGACATCGTCGAGCACCTGCTCGCCTGGTTCCCGGCGGCGCTCGAGTCCTGGGGCGGCCCGACCCTGTCGGACATTCCGTCGCGCGGTCTCGCCGAGCGTTGGCGTCTGCGCACCGTCGAGGTGCAGGCCATTCTCGATGACCGTGACCGGGCCGGGGCCATCATCGAGTCCGGCGATTTCGCCGGCATGCGTCTCGACGAGGCCATCGACCGCCTGTACACGGCGGACATCTTCATGCACACGTGGGACCTCGCCCGCTCGGCCGACGTCGAGATCCACCTTTCCGGCCCCTACGCCACCGGCGTGCGCGAGGGCCTGGCCGCGATGGGCGACGGCCTCCGGGAGTCCGGCCACTTCGGCCCGGCCGTGGAGACCGACTCCGACGATCCGGTTGATCGTCTCATGGCGTTCATCGGCCGCGACCCGCAGTGGTCCGTCTCGGCTGCCAACTAGGCGAGCAGCCGTTTGAGGTCGTCGACATCGCCGCGGAATGCGTTGACGTCGACGTCGAACCCCGCCACCGACCCCCGATCCGTGAATTGCCACAGGTCGGGGGTTCGGCCCCGGAAGGGCCGCCACGCCCGGTGATCGTCGCCCGGGTATCCGGCGGCTCCATCGCCGCGGTCGTCGCCGACCTCCGAGACAACACGGACGTCGTCGGGCCACTGCGCCAACCACAGTCCACCGCCGATGTCGGGGAAGCTGCGCAGACGCCAGTAGGACCGCGTCGTGTAAATCCCCGCGCACCGCACCCCAACCTCGTCCAGCGCCCGGGCCGCCTCCGCCACATCATCGGCGTCGAGGCGATGCGGCGCGGTTTCGACGTCGAGCCAGACGGCCGGGGCGTCGTCAAGCAAGGAACCGTAAACCGACCCGAGCTGGCCCGCGACGACCCGCGCCTGCTGCCGGAACGACGTCCCCTCCCGGGGATGGCGCACATACCAATACGCCCCGACGACCAGCCCCGACGCCCGCGCGTCGG
This sequence comes from Corynebacterium sp. HMSC11E11, assembly GCF_001807025.1. Taxonomy (NCBI): domain Bacteria; kingdom Bacillati; phylum Actinomycetota; class Actinomycetes; order Mycobacteriales; family Corynebacteriaceae; genus Corynebacterium; species Corynebacterium sp. HMSC11E11. The sequence goes on from NZ_KV787152.1 coordinate 8,153, forward strand.
CGACGTGCGAGGCGAAAACCGGGTCGGGGTACGTGCCGTCGCAGGCGCGGACGATCGCGAACCGGTGCCCGGCCTCCGCCGCCCGCGACAGGCGCAGCCCATCCTGCCACTGGCTGACGTCGACGCCGGTGACGAAACCGGTGCCGACGCCGCGCATGCCTACCGCACCACGATGCCGTCGGAATCGGCGTAGACCATGTCGCCCGGCACGAAATCGACGCCGCCGAAGCTGACCACGACGTCTCGCTCGCCGGAGCCGGTCTTGGTGGACTTGCGGGGGTTGGTGCCCAGCGCCTTGCAGCCGAAGTCCATCTCGCCGATGAGCTTCGAGTCGCGCACCGCACCGTGGACGATGACGCCGGCCCAGCCGTGATCGCGGCCCAGCCCGGCGATGACGTCGCCGACCAGGGCGGTGTGCAGCGAACCGGAACCGTCGATGACCAGCACGCCACCGTCGGAGTCCTCCGACAGCACCGCCTTGAGCAGCGCGTTGTCCTGGAAGCAGCGGACGGTGGAAATGCGGCCGCAGAATTCGCGCTTGCCGCCGATGTCGCGGAACTGGGTATCGCAGCTGCGCACGTGCGCGCCGATCTCGTCGACCAGGTCGGCGGTGGGGATGAACTGGGCGTCGCCCATGGTGGCCTCCACTTTCTCATCGTTGAGTCGTCGGGTGTCTTTCCCCCCAAGATTGCCAGACCGGCCGATCCGCGGGGTGCGTTAGGGTGGGGCGGAGTAAGGACCCGTGCCGGGTGCGTCGGTCGCGCGGTCGTCGTCGCGCGGATGTCGAGCGGATGGAGGCTCACGTGGCCGGAATGAACTGGTTTTGGAAGGCACTCGGCGGCAAGCAGAGCCGCGACCAGAAGCGCAGCGTGTCGCTGGTGGCGCGGGCCGCGGAGCTCGAGCCCGAGCTGAAGGGGCTTTCCGACGCCGACCTGGTGGCCCGTGCCCGCGACAATCGCGATGATGCGCCCGAGCTTCTGGCCTGCCTGCGCGAGGTCGCCGAACGCGCCATCGGTCTGCGTCCGTTCGATGTCCAGCTGCAGGGCGCGCTGCGTCTGCTGGAGGGCGACGTGGTGCAGATGGCCACCGGCGAGGGCAAGACCCTGTCCGGTGCGCTGGCCGGCGCCGGGTTCGCGTTGCGCGGCGAGCGCGTGCATTCGGTGACGGTGAATTCGTATCTCGCCCGCCGCGACGCCGAGTGGATGGGGCCGATCTTCGAGTTTCTGGGGCTGACCGCCGCGTCGGTCCACGAGTCCGACGACGCCGCGGCCCGGCGCCGTGCCTATGCGGCCGACGTGGTGTTCATCGCCGTCAACGAGCTCGGTTTCGACGTGCTGCGCGATCGCTGCGCCATCGACGTCGCCGACCGCGTGCAGCAGCCGGCGCGCGTGGCCATCGTCGACGAGGCCGATTCGGTGCTCGTCGACGAGGCGCTGGTTCCCCTGGTCCTGGCCGGTTCGGCGGAGGGGGAGGCTCCGGCGGGTCGCATCACCGACATCGTCCGTCGGCTGGTCAAGGGCGACGACTTCACCGTCGACGCCGGGCGCCGCAACGTGTTTCTCACCGACATCGGCGCGGCGCGGGTCGAGCGGCTGCTCGGCATCGATTCGCTTTACGACGAGGACAACGTCTCGACGACCCTCGTGCAGGTCAACGTCGCCCTGCACGCCCGGGAACTGCTGCGCCGCGACGTGGACTACATCGTCCGCGACGGCAAGGTGGCGCTGGTGGATTCCTCGCGGGGCCGCATCGCCGACCTGCAGCGCTGGCCGGACGGGCTCCAGGCGGCGGTGGAGGCCAAGGAGGGCCTGGACGTCTCCGGCGGCGGTCGCGTGCTGGACACGCTGACCATCCAGCAGTTGATCGGCCGCTACGACATCACCTGCGGCATGACCGGCACCGCCGTCGCCGCCGGCGATCAGTTCCGCGAGTTCTACGGCATGCGCGTCTCCGTGGTCGACCCGAATGAACCCTGCATCCGCGACGATGAACCCGACCGGATCTACGCCACCCACGAAGACGCGTTCGCCGCCGTCGTCGACGAGGCCATCGAGGTCAATTCGCGCCGCCGCCCGGTGCTGGTGGGCACCGGCGACGTCGCGGAGTCCGAGCGGCTGGCGGACGCGCTGGCCGAACGCGGCATTGAGGCGGCGGTGCTCAACGCCAAGAACGACGAGGCGGAGGCCGCCGTCATCGCCGAGGCCGGTGCCCCGGGGCGGGTGACCGTGTCCACGCAGATGGCCGGCCGCGGCACCGACATCCGGTTGGGCGGCGGCGACGAGGCCGACCGCGACGAGGTCGTCGAGCTCGGCGGCCTGTGCGTCATCGGCGTCGCCCGGCACCGCACCGCCCGTCTCGATGGCCAGCTGCGCGGACGTGCCGGCCGCCAGGGGGATCCGGGTTCCAGCGTGTTCTTCGTCGCCCTCGACGACGACATGGTGGTCGAAGGCGGGGCCGGGGAGGAGCTCACCGTCACGCCGGAGGCCGACGGCCGCATCCGCGACGCCCGTGCCGCCGCCTTCGTCGATCGCGCCCAGCGCGTCACCGAGGCGACGATGCTGTCCATCCACGCCACGACGTGGAAGTACAACAAGCTCATCGGCGACCAGCGGGCGATCCTCGACGAGCGTCGCGAGCGTCTGCTCACCACGGATCTCGCGTGGCGGGAGCTGTCGGAGCGCGAGCCCGAGCGCGCGAAGGAGATCCTCGCCGACGTGCCCGAAGACGTCGCCGTCGTCGCCGCCCGCGAGATCGCGCTGCACCACCTGGACCTGGGGTGGTCGGAGCATCTGGCGGACCTGGACGACCTGCGGGAGTCGGTGCATTTGCGCGCGTTGGCGAAGGAAAGCCCCATCGACGAGTTCCACCGTGCGGCGATCGCGGCGTTCAAGAATCTCGCCGCCGAGGCGGTCGATCGGGCGGCGGAGAGTTTCCGCGAGGTGACCATCACCGCCGACGGCGTCGACCTGGACGCCGAGGGAATGGGCCGACCCAGTTCGACCTGGACGTACATGGTCAACGACAACCCGTTGTCCGGCGGCGACTCGGCGATCGGGGCGGTTGCGGCCTTGTTCCGTTGAGGGAGTCGCACCACATGGGTCCGCCCCAACGGCTATGATTTATGGCGTTACAGGAAATCGGACGATTATCCGGAGGATGTGCAATGACGAACAACACCGGCAAGCCTGAGGCTTCGGTCGAGACCACCTCGGTCTTCCGCGCCGACCTGCTCAAGGAGATGGAGTCCGGCGCGGGCCAGGATCCCGCCGTGCCCGGCGTGGAGGGGTTGCCCGAAGGTTCGGCGCTGCTCGTGGTGAAGCGCGGCCCCAACGCCGGCTCGCGTTTCCTGCTGGATCAGCCGGTGACCACCTCCGGTCGTCACCCCGACAGCGACATCTTCCTCGATGACGTCACCGTGTCCCGCCGCCACGCGGAGTTCCGCATGGAGGGCGACACCTTCGAGGTCGTCGACGTGGGATCGCTCAACGGCACCTACGTCAACCGCGAGCCGAAGAACTCGGCCGTCCTGTCCAACGGCGACGAGGTCCAGATCGGCAAGTTCCGTCTGGTCTTCCTCACGTCCCCGAAGTAAACCCCCAGCCCGAAGCAAAACCACCAGGAAGTACCACGTCGTGGCAGCAGTTCCCGCTTCCGCCCCCGACTCCGGGGCAACTTCCCCGCGGACCCGTTCCGCGGGGAAGATGTCCATCGGCGCCGTTCTGTCGGAGCTCCAGCAGGAGTTCCCGGACGTGACGGTGTCGAAGATCCGTTTCCTCGAGTCCGAGGGCCTCATTTCGCCGTCCCGCAGCCAGTCGGGGTACCGGCGTTTCGCCCGTGCCGACGTCGACCGGCTCCGCTACATCCTCACCGTCCAGCGCGACAATTACCTGCCGCTGAAGGTCATCAAGGAGCAGCTGGACAATATCGACGCCGGAAACGTCGCCGCAGTGGGTGAGGGCCTGGCGTCGGTGACGCCGCTGGTGACGCCGGATCAGTTCCGCGATTCCGCGGTGGTCCATCTCACTCGCGCGGAGTTGGCGGAGCGGGCGGGCGTCGACGAGGAGTTCGTGGGCAGCCTGGTGCGTGCCCGGCTGCTGTCCCCGGATGCGATGGACTGCTTCGACGGCGATGACCTGGCGTTGGCCACCACCGCCGGCAAGCTGCGCGAGTTCGGCCTGGACGCCCGGCACATGAAGACCATCCGCACCGCGGCGTCGCGCGAAGCCGACCTCATCGGCCAGGCGACCGCCCCGATGGCGCGGTCGAAGGCCGACGGCGCCCGCCAGAAGGCGGAGGAGATGGCGCGGGAGATGACCGCGTTGCTGGTCACCCTGCACGGAACGCTGCTGAAGCGTCAGGTCAACGACGACCTCGGTCGTTGATGGGCCGGTCGTGTGGCATGGATGATTTCGTAGAGGTCGAATCGCGCGGCATTTTGGTCCACGAGCCGGAGGACCACCCCGTTCTTCTGTTGTCGCCGCCGGGTAGCGGTCGCGTCGTCCCCGTGTGGATCGGCGCCGCCGAGGCCGCGTATCTGGCGGCCCGGGAAGCGGGCATGACGCAGAACCGGCCCTGCGCCCAGGACGTCATCGTCGAGATGGCGGAGTCCACGGGCAATTCGATCGAGCGGGCGGAGGTCACGGGCTTCCATGAGGGCGTGTTCATCGCGTCCCTGGTGCTTTCCGACGGCGGCCGCGTGGATTGCCGGGTCTCGGATGCGATTGCGGTGTGCGAGATCGCGGAGGCCCCTCTGGTCTTCGCGAGGGAGATCCTCGAGTCGGTGTCCGTTCCGGCGGGCTCGCTTTTCGACGACCCCGAGTTGGCCGAAGAGGAGGAAGAGGAGTCGGTGGAGGAGTTCGCCCGATTCCTCGACGAGATCGACGCCGCCGATTTCCTGGGGGAGCCCGGCGACGGGGACGGATCCGGCGACGAGCGCTGATCGGGCGCCGGCTCCTTTCGCAGCCAGCTGAACGTGTGCCGGCTGATTGCGGCACCGGTTGATTGCGACGCCCGCGCACTCATGCTGCGGCGGGCGTCGCAAAGCTTTTTCTCTTTTTTTCGAGGCGATGCCGCGTGCCCAAACGTGTTACTGATGTGACTCATGATGACTGGAGTGCATGGAGTGGCACCCCCGATTACCCCCGAAGTCTGATCCTTGACTTGAGTAGCAAACTCCCATGTCGCGATGAATGAGGGTTCTTTGACCTGCGAATACGTGAAACACGAAGTCTGAACCTGAACTTTAGGTTTAGACACGCGGCGTGTCGGCCGAAATCCTGTTGACAGTGCTTTAACCTTGGCGAAAGATAAACGACAACAGTGGAACTACCAGGGGAGAACACGAACATGGTCGACGATCGCGCAGCTGATCGCCAGGACTCCAAGCTCGACGACGCCACCGACGCCGGCGTGCAGGAGTCGCTGTTCGACATGGGCCCGGACGAGCAAGTCGGTTACCGCGTGCCCATCGCCTGCCAGGCCGCCGGCATCACCTACCGCCAGCTCGACTACTGGGCGCGCACCGGACTCGTCGAACCGTCCATCCGCAACGCCCACGGCTCCGGCTCGCAGCGCCTGTACTCCTTCCGCGACATCCTCGTGCTGAAGATCGTCCGCGGCCTGCTCGACACCGGCATCTCCCTCCAGAACATCCGCCTGGCCGTGGACAAGCTCCGCGACCTCGGCGTCGATGACCTGGCCACCATCACCCTCGTGTCCGACGGCCGCACCGTGTACCAGTGCCGCTCCAACGAGGAGGTCATCGACCTGCTCAACGGCGGTCAGGGCGTGTTCGGCATCGCGGTGCCGGGAATCATGAAGGAACTCGCAGGCTCCATCGCCAGTTTCCCGTCCGAGCGCGTGGACGGCACCCCGGTCGCCGCCCCGGTCGACGAGCTCGCCGCCCGCCGCCGACGCCGCATCGGCTAGGAGTCCGACCAAGCCACTGAAACGACGACGCCCCGCACCTCCCCGCGGGGCGTTTTCGCGTCTTTGGGCACCACGCGTGTGGCCGGGCGGCCGGAGAGCAGCTGCCAAGTAGTGGGTGAATGGTGGCTCAGCAGCGGGAAAGCGATGGACGAGCGGTGGCCGAGCGGTACCCGGCTACAGCCCCATCGCCTTCACCAGCGCCGCAGTCGGGTCGGTGCCGGCCACCTGGACGGATCCGCCGGTGGCCGAGGCCAGCTCGCGCAGCGCGCCATCGGTGGAGTCCTCGCCGACGACGACCACGTCGACGCGGACCGGCCGGTCGGTCGTGGCGGCGGCGGTGATCCGCTCGATGGCCGCGGCCGCGTCATCGTCGGTGGCGTCGGAGCCGGTGGTCACCAGGACCACGCGGTTGGCCACTCCCGGCGACCATGCCTCGGCGACGTAGTCGACCGCCGGCCCGACGGAACGCCACAGCCACGGTTCGCCGCCCGTGCTCAGCTGGCCGAGCACCTCGACCGAGCGGTCCTTGGCACCGGCGCCGAAATGGACGTTCTGGCGAACCGGGGTGGTCACGCCGGCCGACAGCGGGGAGGAGTAGTTCCACAGGGCGACGCGGCGTCCCTCGCCGTCGATCGCACGGTCCATCAGCGGCGTCAGCGCCGTGCGCACCGCCTCGAGGTCCATGCCGTCGGAGGTGTCCAACAGCACCAGCGTCGACCCGGCGGGCTCGGTGGTGGCCGCATCGCCGTCGGAATCGTCGCCCGCGCCGTCGGAACCGTGGTCCTCGGCGTCGATGCCGGCAAACGGGTCGGTGTCGCGGGCGGCGACGTCGGGCAGAATCTCACCCGCCGCACCGTCGAGGGCACCGGCGGCGGTCTCGTCGTCCCCGTCGCCCGGCGCGTCGGCGTCGACGCCGTTCTTGCGGGCGTACTTGACGAACTCCGCCGCGGCACGGGCGTTGACCTCGTTGATCGGACCACCGGAGGTGAAGGCCACCATGGGCGCGGACAGGGCCGGCGAACCATCCGGGGAGGTGAAGCTCAGGCCCTCGGACCCGGTCTGCGCCGACGCGTCGACCATCGACTGCGTCGCGGCGACGGCGTCGTAGCCTTCGGCGGTGTCCTTGGCCAACTGGCCCAGCAGCGCCTCCGACGTGAATCGGCCACCGGCGGCGAGGCGCTCCTCGGAGGCGTCGAGAAGCTCCCGGCCCCGCGTATCCGGCGTCAGGCGGGCGTTGACCACCGAGGACACCACGGCGTCGGGCCCGCCGGGGGTCGCGATGGCCAAATCCTCGATGCCCGCGATGTCGTCCCACGATCGCCCCTTGACGTCCGCGGCACGGTCGGAGGCCACGGCCAGGCCGACGGGCTGGGGGGAGAAGCGGGCGGTTTCGCCGTCGACGCCCACGCCCCCGGAGTCGCGGGCTGCGTCGACGAAGGAATCGTCGGCGGGCACCCACACGGCGGGCAGCACGGGCTTGACGCCGCCCGTCGCACCGCCGGTGCCATCCGCGTCGCCGTCGGCTCCGTCGTCGCCGTGCTCCCGGATGACGTCGAGGATCTGCTGCGAACCGTTGACGGTGACCTGCGGGCGCACGCAGTACTCGCGGACCACCGGGTCGGTCGCGGCCCAGGCATCGACCTGCTTGCGGACCACGCCGGCCACCGCGGGATCGGCGGCGACCACGAGCGTCAGGTCCCCCTTGGAACAGTCGGCCGAGATCCCGGGGTCGTCGCCGTCGGAAGTCCGCAGCGTCACCCACGCGAAGATCATCGCGCCCACGAGAATCGCCGCCAGCAGCGAAATCAACGGCCCCTTGGCCACGCGGTAGTTCGGCTTGCCGTCGGAATGCCTGCCCACGGACGCTCAGCTCCTCCCGGATGGTGACTGCGATGCTGCAATGCCGCAGTACGGCGATGCTGCGGTGCGGCGCTGCTGCACTTGCATCCCACCCTAGCCGTGAAACGACCTCGCCAAACGGAGCAACTCCGCGCGGATCGGCGCGGCGCGCTCGGCCAGTTCCCGCTGGCGGGAAACGTACTCGGCCTTGCCTTCGGCGGTTTCGATGCGCACCGGTTCGAATCCGAAGTCCGCCAGATCGTAGGGCGAGGCCTCCATGTCGAGCCGCCGGACGTCGCGGGCGAGTTCGAACGCGTCGAGCCACAGCTCACCGGGGACGAGCGGGCCGAGCTTGGTGGCCCACTTGTACAGGTCCATGTTCGCGTGCAGGCACCCGGCCTGTTCGCACGCCGGTTGGGTCGCGCGCGTCGGCCGGTTCTCGTTGAGCGGCACGGCCTCGGGCGTGAAGAACCGGTAGGCGTCGTAATGCGTGCACCGCACCCTGTGCGTGACGACGACCTCGTCGGTTCCCGCTTGCCCGAGTCGCAGGGGCACCGCGTGGCGAGTGTCGTCGGCGCGGTAGACCATGGCCCATTCGTGAAGGCCGAAGCAGTCGAAATGGGCGTCGTTGGCCATGGTGCCGGCCAGCAGGTCGGCGATGTAGGAGATCGCTTCGCCACGGCGCCGGGCATGGGCCGAGTGGTCCAGCCGGGCGATGCCATCGTCGCCGACGACGAAATCGCGCAGGTGCGACACGTGCTCGGCGGCGCGGGGATCATCCGACCCGGCCAAGGCCACCCCGAGGCCCGGTTGCCATCGGCGCAGGGTGCCCGGACGCACCGGGTAGTACTCGAAGAGGAAGTCCCACACCGGGTGCTTGCGCCCCCGGGCCCGGCGGTCGAGATGGTCGGCGCACAGGGCGTCGGCGCGGCGGGCATGGGCGTCGGCGCGCGCCAGCCACCGCTCGAGGGGGAGAACCGTTTCGTGCGGCTCGCCGGTGCCGCCGGTCACCGGATCCGCGGCGGTCATGCGCCGCGCGGGCCGCCGGGCTGCGGCGGATTCTTGGCCGTGGTCTTTGCCGTGTTCTTTGCGGGAGCCTTGGCGCCGGCCTTCGCGGCGGCACGGACGGCGGCGGTCTTGACCTGGGCGGCCTTGACTGCCGTGCCCTGCGCGGTGGCGCGGCCGGGGCGAGCCGCGATGGCCTGGTTGGTTTCGTGGGTCCAGTCGCGCACGACGCCGATGTGCTCCTCGATGAGATCCTCCAGCGTCACGATGCCCACCAACGCACCGTCCTCGACGGCCATGGCCATGTGCGCCGACCGACGACGCATCTCGCGCATGGTCCGGTCGATCGCCCCATCGGCGTCGACCACGATCAATTCGCGGATCTCCTCGTCCGGAATCGGGGTGTCCGGGCCGGACGCCGGATCGAGCACGCGGTCCAGGACGTCCTTGACGTGAACGTAACCGCGGTAGCGGCCATCGGCGTCGGCGACGGGGAAGCGGGAGAACCCGGTCTCCGTCACCGCCACCTCCAGGTCCCCGACCGTCGGCGACGCCGGAACGGTGCGGGTCTTCGACGGAACGATGAGCACCTCGCGAATGGAGCGATTCTCCGAGGACAGGGCGCGGTTGAGGCGGGAATGCTCTTCGTCGTCAAGCAAACCCTCCTGCCGCGACTCCGCGATCATCGACGCCAGCTCATCGGTGTTGACCGTCGAATCGAGCTCATCCTTCTGCGTGATGCCGAACCACGCCAGGGTTTGGCGGGCGACCCAGTTGAAGAACAGCAGCAGCGGCTTGGTCACCTTGTAGAACGCCAGGTGCACCGGCGTCAGCCACATCGCCATCGTCTCCGGGCCGGCCAACGCGATGTTCTTGGGCACCATCTCGCCGAGCAGAATGTGCAGGATCGACACCAGCATCAACGCAATGGCGAAACTGATCGGATGCAGCAGCGACTCCGGCACCCCGAGGGCGGCGAACGGCTCCTCCAACAGGTGCGCGATCGCAGGCTCCGACACCTTGCCCAACAGCAGCGAACAAATGGTGATGCCCAGCTGGGCGGCGGCGAGCATCATCGACAGATGCTCCGTGGCGCCCAACACGGTCTTCGCCCGCTTCTTGCCCTGGGCGATCAGCGCCTCCAGGCGATCACGGCGCGCGGCGATCAACGCGAACTCCGCGCCGACGAAGAAGGCGTTGAACGCCAACAACAGGAAAGTGAGGGAAATGCCGAACCAGTCGCTCATCGCTCGAACATCTCCTTCGCTCGCTCGTTGGTGATGGGGATCAGCAGGGCCCGGTCGACCCGCCGCCCGTCCATCGCGAGGATGCGGGCGTACCAGCGGCCCGGCAGCCCCGACTCGAACTCGTCGAGGATGTCGCGGTCGGTTTCCGGCAACAGAACCACGTCGCCCTCGGCGGGGATGCGGCCCAGGGCCAGCATGATCACGCCGCCGAGCGTTTCATGGTCGCCGTCGGGGGCGAAGTAGCCGACCTTCTGCGGCAGGTCGTCGACGCGCACCAGGCCCGAGCAGTCCCAGCCTTCGGTGACGCGGCGGACCTCCTGCTCGGCTTCGGCGTCGTCGTACTCGTCGTAGACCTCGCCGAGGATTTCCTCCACGACGTCTTCGATGGTGACGATGCCCGCCGTGCCGCCGTACTCGTCGGCGACCAGGGCGACCTGGGAACCCGCCGACCGCACGGCCTCGAGCACGGCGTCGCCGTCGAGGGACTGCGGCAGCACGGGCACCGGGCGGGCCAGCTCCGCCACGCGGGTGGACTTGCGGCGGGCGGCGGCGACGGTGAAGGCGTCCTTGACGTGGACGACGCCGATGGTGGCGTCGAGGTCGCCGTCGGTGACGGGGAAGCGCGACCGCCCGGACTCCAGGGCGATGGCCAGCAGATCCTCCACCGTGTCGGCGACGTCGAGGGAGATGATCGTCGATCGCGGCGTCATCAGGTCCTCGGCGGTGGTCTCGCCGAACTTCAGCGAACTCTCCAGCATCTGCGCCTTCTGCTTGTCCAGGGCGCCGTGCTGTGCCGAGTTCTTCACCAGCGCGCCGAGCTCCTGGGGCGAACGCGCCGAGGCGAGTTCGTCGGCGGGCTCGATGCCCAGCTTGCGCACCATCCAGTTCGCGGTGAGGTTCATCGACTGGATGAACACGTAGAACACCCAGTTGAACCACATGACCGGTCGGGCGGTGACGCGCGCGACGCCGAGGGGCTCGGTGATGGCGACGTTCTTCGGCACCAACTCGCCGTAGATCATCGACAGGCCCGTGGCCACGATCAGCGCCAGGACCAGCGCCGTCGGCCCGGTCGCGGATTCCGACAGACCGGCCCATTCGAGCATCGGGGTGAAGTAGCGGGCCAGGACCGGCTCCGCCAGGAAACCGGTGGCCAGCGTCGTCAGCGTGATGCCGAGCTGCGCGCCGGAGAGGTGGAACGACAGGCGGTTGTGGGCCTTGCTCACCGAGTGCGCCGGGCCGTCGCCGCGTTTTTTCACGTCATTGTCGATCGCCGAGCGTTCCAGGCCGGTCAACGCGAACTCGAAGGCGACGAACAAACCCGTGCCCGCGGTGAGGGCGATGAAGCCGAGCACCGCGACGATGTTGAGGAATATGTCCATGATTAGGGAGAGATCCTACTCCGGCGCGTCGCGGCAGGCCCGTTGGCCCGGCGTCTTTCCCTTTCCGGGGTTCGCACTACTTCTTCCGCACTACTTTTTGCCGCGCTTTTTCTTGGGCCGGTGCGGGCGCGAGGCGGCTGCCGTGCCGCGGCGTCCCCGTCCGGCTCCGGCGCGGTGCCGGGTTCCGGTTCCCGCGTGACGACGGCCCGCGTGTCCACCCGAGCCGCGTGCCCCGCGCGAGGGGCCCGGGGGTTTGCGGGCGCCGGTCCACTTCCTCAGGGCCTTCGACCCGGGGGAGACGTCCATGACCTCGGGGGTGACGCCGGCGGCGCGGAGCATCTCCTCGGTCTCCTCGGCCTGTCGATCGCGGACGATGGTGACCACGGTGCCGGTGGCTCCGCCGCGGGCGGTGCGGCCCGAGCGGTGGACGTATGTCGCGGCTTCCGGCGGCGGGTCGACGTGGACGACGAGGTCGAGCGAATCGACGTCGATGCCGCGGGCCGCGACGTCGGTGGCCACGAGCACCGCCACCTCGCCGGAGGCGAAACCGGCCAGCGCCGCGCGTCGGGCGGTCTGTCCCCGATCGCCGTGGAGCGCCTCGACGCGAATGCCCTGGTCGGCCAAGTACCCGGCCAGGGACGTGACCCGGTTCCGGGTGTTGCAAAACAGGACCACGCGTCCCTCGCGGGCGGCGATCCACGCGGTGACGGCATCGGCGGCGTCGTTGTCGGGCACCCGGAAGACCAGGTGCTTCATCGTGTCGACGGACACGACGGCGTCGGCGACTTCGTGGCGCACGGGATCGCGGCCCTCCATGAGCACCTCGGCGGCGTCGTCGAGGGTCGCCGAAAACAGCATCCGCGTCGCATCCGCCGAAGTGGCCCGGACCAGGCCCAGGACATCGGGCAAAAATCCCAGCGCAGCCAGCTCGTCCGCCTCGTCGATGACCACGGACGAGACGTCGTCAAGCGAAAGCCGCTTCTGCTTGCGCAGATCGTGCGCACGACCCGGCGTGACCACCGCGACGTCGACGGGCGCGGCGAGCGTGAGCTTCTGCCGGTTGATGTTCTCCCCGCCGACGAAGGCACGCACGCGCAGCCCCGCCGCGGCGCCGAGATCGCCGAGGACGTCGGCGATCTGGTCTGCGAGCTCACGGGTCGGGGCGATGACCAGCCCACGCGGGCGCCCCGGCTTCGACGCCGCCCCCGCCAACGACTGGACCAACGGAATGCCGAAGGCCAGCGTCTTGCCGGAACCCGTCGGGGCGCGGCCGAGGACGTCGCGCCCGGTCAACGCGTCGGGCAGCACCGCCGCCTGAATCGGCGTCGGCTCGGTGACGCGCATCGACCGCAGCGTGCGCACCACGGCCTCCGAAACCCCGAGATCCGGGAAAGAAGAGGAGGAGATGGCTAGGCCTCCACCTCGGAACGGTCACCGGACCACAGGGTGTGGAACGAGCCCTCCTTGTCCACGCGGCGGTAGGTGTGCGCGCCGAAGTAATCGCGCTGGCCCTGGATCAGGGCGGCGGGCAGACGCTCGGCGCGCAGGGCGTCGTAGTACGCCAACGACGACGAGAACACCGGGGTCGGCAGACCCATGCGGGTGGCGGTGACCACCACGTCGCGCCACGCGTCCAGGCACTCGGAAACCTGGTCGCGGAAGTACGGGTCCAGCAGCAGGGCCGGCAGCTCCGGGTTGCGGTCGTAGGCCTCCTTGATGCGGTTGAGGAAGCGGGCGCGGATGATGCAGCCGCCGCGCCAGATGGTGGCCAGCGCACCGCGGTCGATGTCCCAGCCGTACTCCGCGGCGCCGGCGTTGATCTCGTCGAAGCCCTGCGAGTAGGCCACGATCTTCGAGGCGTAGAGGGCCCGGCGGACCTTCTCGATGAACTCGTCGCGATTCTCGGGGCCACCGGTGACCGTGCCGGAGGGCAGGTCGCGGGCGGCGGCGCGCTGGTCCAGCGACGACGACAGGGCGCGGGCGAAGACCGCCTCGCCGATGCCGGTGGTCGGGATGCCCAGATCCAGGGCGGCCTTGACGGTCCAGCGGCCGGTGCCCTTCTGGCCGGCGGCGTCGACGATGACGTCGACCAGCGGCTTGCCGGTCTCCGCGTCGACCTGCGAAAGCACCTCGGCGGTGATCTCCACCAGGTAGGAGTCCAGGTCGCCGGCGTTCCAATCTCGGAAGACGTCGGCGATCTCGGCCGGGGACATGCCCGCGGCGTCGCGCAGCAGCTGGTATGCCTCTCCGATGACCTGCATGTCGGCGTACTCGATGCCGTTGTGGACCATCTTGACGAAGTGGCCGGCGCCGTCGGTGGAAATGTGGGTGCAGCACGGCACGCCGTCGACGTGCGCGGACACGGACTCCAGCAGCGGGCCGAGGGACTCGTAGGACTCGGCGGGGCCGCCCGGCATGATCGACGGGCCGTTGAGGGCGCCCTCCTCGCCGCCGGAGATCCCGGCGCCGACGTAGTGCAGACCGCGGGCGCGGATGGCCTTCTCGCGGCGGATGGTGTCGGTGTACAGCGAGTTTCCGCCGTCGATGATGATGTCGCCTTCCTCCATCGCATCGGCGAGCTGCTCGATGACGGCGTCGGTGGCGGGGCCGGCCTGCACCATGATCAGGGCGCGGCGGGGGCGCTCCAACGAGGCGACGAAGTCCTCGATGGTCTCCGACGGCACGAACGACCCTTCGTCGCCGTGCTCGGCGATGAGGGCGCGGGTCTTCTCGGGGCTGCGGTTGTACACCGCGACGGTGTGGCCGTTGCGGGCGAAGTTGCGGGCGATGTTGGAGCCCATGACGGCCAGGCCGACGACGCCGATTTGTGCTTGCTGCTTCTCGTTGTCCATGCCCGTCAGTGTAAGCGCACGAGCGGATCGGCACGCCGGTCCGGGCGGCGATTGTTCGGGTTGCGGGAAAAACGCCACGGTCGCCGTCGCCGTCGGTATCCTCCGGGAAAGTACGTTTGCTTGACGACGCCCACCACAAGGAAAGAGGTACCGACGATGGTCATGCCCCCGGAGAAGTTCCGCGTGTACGGAAAGCTGATGAAGATCGCCGGCGAGCGGGTGCTCACCGACGAGGAAATCGCCGAGCTCAACACCGTGATCGAGGGCGACGTCGAGGCGGCCGGCCTCGATGCGCATCTGGGCACCACCTACGTCGCCGTCGGCCCGCGCATGATGAGCATGCGCCTGGAATTCGGCCCCGAGCACCTGCAACCGTGGGGCGTCGGCCATGGCGGCGTGTACGCGGCCGTCGGCGAGTCCTGCGGTTCCGTCGCCGGTTTCATCGCCGCCGGCGCCGACCGCCCCGTCGTCGGCGTGAACAATTCGACGGATTTCTACCGCTCGGCGAAGACCGGTGACGTGATGATCTCCACCGCGACGCCCGTGCACCTGGGCCGGACCTCGCAGGTGTGGGAAATCCGGCACGTCCGCGAGGCCGACGGCAAGCTGCTGTCGCGCACCAACCTGCGGCTCGCGGTGCTCCCGGCGGGCCAGAACCCGGGCGAGTAGCCGGGGCGAACCACCCGGTCGAGCAACCCCCGCGAGCAACCCGGGCGAGTAGCCCGGGTAGCGGGCGGCCCGCCTCGAGCGGTTACGACAGCAGCTGATCGCGGGCCAGGTCACGGTAGAGCGCCGACGACTCCATCAGCTCCGCGTGGGTGCCCGTGGCGCGGACCCGACCGGCGTCCACGACGACGATCTGGTCGGCGTCGGCGACCGTGGCCAAACGGTGGGCGACGATGATCACCGTCCGACGGCGTGAGGCGGTGCCGATGGCCTCCTGCAGCGCCCGTTCGTTGCGGGAATCGAGGGAGGCCGTCGGTTCGTCGAGAAGCAGGATCGGCCGATCCGCCAGCAACGCCCGCGCGATGGCCAGACGCTGACGCTCTCCGCCGGACAGCCCGATGCCGCGATCGCCGACCGTGGCGTCCAGGCCGTCGTC
This sequence comes from Corynebacterium sp. HMSC11E11, assembly GCF_001807025.1. Taxonomy (NCBI): domain Bacteria; kingdom Bacillati; phylum Actinomycetota; class Actinomycetes; order Mycobacteriales; family Corynebacteriaceae; genus Corynebacterium; species Corynebacterium sp. HMSC11E11. The sequence goes on from NZ_KV787152.1 coordinate 23,508, forward strand.
GTGGGCGTCGATGCGGTCGAGGAGATTGACCGCGGCCAGCGCGTCGCGGCACCTATCGTCGACGACGTCGCCGAGGCCGAGCGTCAGATTCGAGCGGATGGTGCCGGCCAGAATCGGGACGGACTGCTCGACGTAGGCGATGTGGCTGCGGAGTTCGGCGCGGTCGAGGTCACGCACGTCCGCGCCGCCGACCCGGACCACGCCGTGGCGGGGATCGTGCAGACGCTCGATGAGCGCGAGAATCGTCGACTTTCCGGCGCCCGACGGGCCGACGAGCGCCGTCGTGCGGCCCGCGTCTGCGGCGAAGGAGACGCCGTCGAGCACGCGGTCGCGGGGGCCGCGCGGGGTTCCGGATTCGTCGGGGGTTCCGGGTTTCCCTGGGCCCGGTGTGCGGCCGGCAGGATCCAGCTCGTCGTCGTGGGAAAATACGACGTCGTCGAATTCGACGGCGGGCACGGCACCGGACAGGTCGGGTGCCGCGCCGGGGACGGGGGAATCGGCGGCGTCCTCGGTGGGTTCGGCCATGACCTGGTCGATGCGGGCCAGCGCACCCAGGGCGGCGGCGACCGACGTGATGGCGCCGAAAAGCTGGCCGATCGGCATCATCAGCATGAACAGGAACATCAGGAAGGCCATGAGGTCTGCCACCGACAGTTCCCCCGCGGCCACCCGCGCGCCGCCCAGGCCCAGGACCATGAGGAACGCGACCTGGATGGCCAGGCCGCTCATCGGCCACAGGAACGCCTCCAACCGCACCGACCGCAGCGACGCGCGCCAGGCGCGATCGGCGTCGGCCTTCAGCGACGCCGCCTCGGACTCCGTGGCGCCGGCCGTGCGGACGGCGACGATCGCCGACAACGCGCGTTCGACCCCCGACGACATTGCGCCGGTCGACTCGCTGACCCGGCGCGACAGCTCCTGGATCTTTCCGGAGGCCGCGGCGACGGTGATCGCCGCTCCCGTGAGGACCGCCAGCGCGACGGCGAAGAGGACCGGGTCGTACCAGATCATGGCCGCGGCCGAACCGACGATGATGAGGACGCCGCCGAGGGCGTCGACGATGCCGCCGGTAAGCGCCGTCCGCACCGAGTCCGTGTCCGCCGCGACGCGCGAGACCAGATCACCCGTGCGATGGCGACCGTACGCCGAGGCGGGCAGTCGCAGCAGACGGTCGAGCAGCGAGTGGCGCAGGGAACGGACCATGGTCTCCGCGGTGCGCCCGAGCAGATATTGCTGCGCCGCTCCGACCACCGACGTCAACAGCACCACGGCGACGAGGCCGAAGATGAACGGCGCCAGCGCGGAACCGGCGCCCACCGAGTCGATGATGCGGTTGACCAACAGCGGCTGCACCAGCGAAGCCAGGGCCCCGATCACCGACAGCGCCACCACCGCGACCAACGCGGCCCGGGATTGCCGCACGTGTTCCCGCAGAATGCCGACGCCCCGCCTCAGGGTGAGGCGGGGCGTGGGGGAGGAGTTCGTCATGGACTCCGATCCTACAGTCCGGTCGTCATCGGAAATCCGTGGACGCTGCGCCGGAATCCGGGGCGTGCGGGGCTACTTGTCGCCGCCCTCGATCTCGCCGGCGTCCTTCTTGTCGCGGATGCCGGTGTCGTCGCCGGTCAGCTCGACGAGGCGGTCGATGGCGGTGCGCGCGTACATCTGCTGGCGGGTCGACACCAGCTGGTAGCGGTCGCGGGTGAGCACGTTGAGGCCCCAGCTGATGACGGAGACCAGGCGGTTGCGGAAACCGACCAGGAACATCAGGTGCACGGCCAGCCACAGGAACCAGCCCAGGAAGCCGGTGACCTCGACCTTGCCCATCTTCACCACGGCGGCGAAGCGGGACACGGTGGCCATGGAGCCCTTGTCGAAGTAATCGAACGGCTCGCGGGTCGGGTTCTCGGCGACCTCGCCGTCCTCGGTCTCGGCCTTGATGAGCTCGGCGGCGTACTCGCCGCCCTGAATGGCCACCTGGGCCACGCCCGGCAGACCGTCGAGGGCCATCATGTCGCCGACGACGAACACGTTCTTGTGCTCGCCGACGGTCAGGTCCGGGTTGACCGGAACACGGCCGGCGCGGTCGCATTCGACGCCGCACTGGTCGGCGATGATCTTGCCCAGCGGGGACGCCGAGACGCCGGCGGACCAGATCTTGCAGTAGGACGGGATGGTCTCGACGGTGCCGTCCTTGGCGTTCTTGTAGGTGACTCCATGCTCGTTGACGTCGGTGACCATCGCGTTGAGCTTGACGTTGACGCCGAGCTTCTCCAGCTGCTTCTGGGCGTTGCGGCCCAGTCGCTTGCCGAACGGCGGCAGCACCTGCGGGGCGCCGTCGAGCAGGATGACGCGTGCGGCGTGCGGGTTGTAGCTGCGGTACGACGACGTCAGGGTGCGGTTGGCCAGCTCGGCGAGCTGTCCGGCCAGCTCCACGCCGGTCGGGCCGGCGCCGACGACGACGAAGGTCAGCAGGCGCTCGCGCTCGGCCGGATCGGTGGCGACCTCGGCGTGCTCGAACGACGCGATGATGCGGGAACGGATCTCCAGGGCGTCGTCGATGGTCTTCATGCCCGGGGCGTACTTGGCGAAGTGGTCGTTGCCGAAGTAGCCCTGGCCCGCGCCGGCGGCGACGAGGAGGTAGTCGTACTCCCAGTCCTGCACGCGGTCGCCCAGCTTGGAGGTGACGGTCTGCGCCTCGACGTCGATGTCGGTGACGTCGCCCTTGACCACGCGGACGTTCTGCACGCCGTCGAAGATCTGGCGGGTCGGCGGGGCGATCTCGCCGGAGGAGAGGATGCCCGTGGCCACCTGGTACAGCAGCGGCTGGAAGAGGTGGTGGTTCGTACGGTCGATGAGCGTGACGTCGACGTTCTCATCCTTGAGCTTCTTGGCGGCGAAGAGGCCACCGAAGCCCGCCCCGACGATGACGACGTGCGGTCGTCCGGTACGCGGACGGTAGGGCGTCTCGGTCATGAGAAAATCTCCTCGAAAATTCGTACATGGGTGTTGGTACGCGGTCATGATAGTGCTTGCGGTGCGCCGCCGCCTATTTGGCCGCGTCGGCCGGTAGCCTGGCCCGCATGGCCGAAAACGAGGGGAGGAGCGCCGCAATGAGCGTGGACCGTTTCTCCGTCGACGCCGAGCGGTGGCCGGGGGTTGCGCGAGTGCCCGATGGTCCGCTGCTGGGCAAGCGCGCCGACCTGGCGCGCATGTCGTTTCGCCGTGCCTGCGCCCGGTACGGCGTGGAGATCGACGGGCCCGGTTCGGCGACGATCGGCATCCGGGACTCGGATGCCATGTTCCGCCGCATCGCCGAGGCGGACTGGGTCGGCTTGGGCGAGTCTTTTCTGGCGGGCGAGTGGGAATCGGACACGTTGCCACGGACGTTGGCGGCGCTTTTCGACGCCGGCCTTGACGTCGGTGCGGAGGGCCGGGTCGGCAGGGGCCTGCGCAAGCTGTCGGGTCGCCGCCCCACGCCGCGCGCGACGGGGCCGGGCGGCGAATTGCCCGCGTCGCTCATCGAATTGTTCGCCGGCCCGGCGTTGACCGGCGGCTCGGCGCTGTTCGCCTCGGGTGCCCGGACCACGTCGCTGGAGGAGATTCCCAATCAGGCGCAGGGGGCCGGCCGCGGTGGAGCGCCGGCGCACTGGAAGGTCGACGTCACCCGCATCGACGCTCCCGAGGGCGTCATCCGCGCGGATCTGCCGGAGGCGCAGGCCCGGCGCGTCGACCGAATGCTCGACCTGGCCCGCGTCCGCGCCGGAGATCGCGTGTTGGAGTGGCCGTCGTCGGGCGGTGAGCTGGCGCTTCGGGCGGCCGACCGAGGCGCCTCGGCCGATGTTCTGGCCATCTCCGACGATCACGCCAACGTCGTCGGCACGCGCGCCGCGGAGGCGGGCCTGGCCGGTCCCGTCCGCGTGTTGCGGGCGGACGAGGTGATTCCTTCGCCGCGCGACTTCGACGGCGACTACGAGGCCATCTTCAACGTCGAGCGGTTGGAGACCTTCGGCCTCGACGGCATCCGCCGCTGGCTGCGCGGCGCCGAACGGGTTCTCGCCGACCGGGGGACCATCGTGGTGCAGATGGCGGTGGCCGGCGACCGCTTCGACGACTCCGCCGGAGCGGCGCTGGATCTGGTGCGCTCCTACGTGTGGCCCGCGCTGTACTACCCGACGTTGGACGAGTTTCGGCGCATCGTCGACCGCGACACCGGGCTGCGCATCCTCTCCGAGTCGCACCTGCCCGCCCATTACGACCGCACGCTCGAACTGTGGCGCGAGCTTTTCGCCGCCCACTCCCGCGAGGCCGCCGGGCTCGGCTACGACCGCGTCTACCGGCGCCTGTGGGACTTCCACCTGGCCCTGCAGCAGGCGCTCGTCGCCTCCGGCCGCACGGACATGGTGCAGCTCGAACTCATGGCCAAGCCCCGCAAACGCCGCTGATCCCCACGGGGCAGCCACCCGTCCGCACCATTCGCAACCGTTGATCGCGTCGACCCGGGTTCTCGGGTGCTCGGGTGCTTGAGCCGCTCGCCCCTGCGCGGATGTCCCGGCCGCTCGGGCCGCTCGCGACCGCGCGGGTGCCCACGCCGAACTAGTTTCGTCGTAAAGCAAACTTGGTCGCGCCAATCGGGATAATCTCGCCGCATGGAAACCACCGCGGAGCAGACCACCACGACGCAGACCAGCTCGTCGAAGAAGCAACAGCCCCTCATCGTCGTCGGCGCGGGCCTGGCCGGCCTCGTCGCAGCCTACGAGGCGCAGCGCACCGGCCGGAAGGTCATCATCGTCGACCAGGAAAACGAGGCCAACCTCGGCGGCCAGGCGTTCTGGTCCCTCGGCGGCATCTTCCTCATCGACTCGCCCGAACAGCGCCGCCTGAAGGTCAAGGACTCGCGCGAACTGGCCCGATCCGACTGGTTCGGCTCCGCCGCCTTCGACCGCGACGACGACCACTGGCCCGGCAAGTGGGCCGAGGCCTACCTCGACTTCGCCGCCGGCGAAAAGCGCGAATACCTGCGCAGCCTCGGCGTGAAATTCCTGCCCATCGTCGGCTGGGCCGAACGCGGCGACGGGTCCGCCGACGGCCACGGCAACTCCGTGCCCCGCTTCCACCTGACGTGGGGCACCGGCCCGGAGATCGTCCGCGTCTTCGCCGAACCGCTCAAGGCCGCCGCCGACGAGGGCCGCGTCGAATTCCACCACCGCCACCGCGTCGACGAAATCATCATGGAGGACGGCCGGGCCGTGGGCGTGCGCGGCCGCATCCTCGTGCCGTGCGACGACCTGCCCCGCGGCGTCGCCTCCCCGCGCGAGGAGGTCGGCGAGACCTTCGAGATCCGCGGCGGCGCCGTGCTCATCTCCACCGGCGGCGTCGGCGGCAACCTCGACGCGGTGCGCCGCTGCTGGCCGGAGGAGCGCCTCGGCGCCATGCCGGACGACATGGTGGTCGGCGTGCCCGCCCACGTCGACGGCCGCGGCATCGACATCGCCGGCGAGGCGGGCGCGCACCTGATCAACCGCGACCGCATGTGGCACTACACCGAGGGCATGGCCAACTGGGATCCGATCTGGCCCGGCCACGGCATCCGCATCATCCCCGGTCCGTCGTCGCTGTGGTTCGACGCGGAGGGCAACCGCCTGCCGGCGCCGCTGATTCCGGGTGCGGACACCGTCGCCACCATGAAGCACATCCTGGCCACCGGCCACGGGTACTCGTGGTTCGTGCTCAACGGAGCGATCGTGGCCAAGGAGTTCCTGTTCTCGGGTTCGGAGCAGAACCCCGACCTGACGGACAAGGAGGTGAAGAAGCTGGTGGGCAAGGTCACCTCGGGTATTCCGGAGCCGGTGCGCAAGTTCATGGACAACGGCGAGGACTGGGTCATCGCCGAGACGCTCGAGGAGCTGGTGGCGGGAATGAACCGCGTCGCGGGCGTCCCGGAGGAGGTGCTCGAGGGCAAGACCGATTCGGGTCAAGGTTCTTCGCTTGACGACGGCCAGTCGTCCGACGAAGCCGCCGAAGCTTCCTCCGACGCCGATGAAACTCCGGACGCCGATGCCACCTCGGACGACGCAACCGGGGAGGACGCCGAGGCGTCGTCAAGCCCCGTGCCGGTCCTCGACGTCGACCACATCCGCCGCCAGATCGAGGCGCGCGACCGGCAGACCGCCAACGCGTTTTCGAAGGACTACCAGGTCAACTACGTCCATGTCGCGCGGAAGTTCCTCGGCGACAAGATCGTGCGTTCCGTGCCGCAGAAGCCGATCCTCGACCCGAACGAGGGGCCGCTCATCGCCGTGCGGCTGCGCATGCTCACGCGCAAGACCCTCGGCGGCATCGAAACCGACCTCGACGGCCGCGCCCTGCGGGAGGACGGCACGCCCATCGAGGGCCTCTTCGCCGCGGGCGAGGCATCCGGATTCGGTGGTGGCGGCATGCACGGCAACAACGCGCTGGAGGGCACGTTCCTCGGCGGCTGCATCTTCAGCGGCATGCGCGCCGGCCGTGGCATGGCCCGGGCCACCGGTTGGACCGACTAGGTGGCCTGTCCCGGTGGGTGCGGGGGCGCTTACCCGCGTCCTTTAACGCTCTTGCGGCGGGCTAGTCCAGGCCGAGGGAGAACGCCGCCTCGAGGTCGTGGCGGGAGTAGGCGCGGAACGCCAGCTGGGTTTCGGTGCGGATGACGCCGTCGACCTTCGAAATGCCGCCGGGGATGATCTCGGCGAGCTTTTCGTGGTCGGAGGTGCGCACCATCGCTATGAGGTCCCAGTCGCCGGTGATGGAGTACACCTCGGTGACGCCGTCGATGTTGACGATGGCCTCCGCCGCCTCGGGGATCAGGTCGGCCTCGACGTCGATGTGGACAATGGCGGTGGTCAGCGACATGTGATCTCCTCGTGTGCTTCGGATGGCGGTCGGTGCGCCGGCGCGCCCCGTACCCGGTCGATGATACGCGGGTGGTTATGCTGACCGGCGTGAAGAAGGTCGAGGGGGACGCCGGGGCCCCGCGCTGTGTTCCGGGCTTTGCGACGGGCCTGAGCGACGGCATTCCCATCGCGTTGGGATATTTCACCGTGTCCATCGCGTTCGGTTTGGCGGCCGCGGCGGTTGGTTTTCCCACGGTGGGGTTGGCGTTGATGTCGGCGACGAATCTGTCATCGTCGGGCCAGTTCGCCGGCGTGGCGGTGGTGGCCGGCGGCACGATCATCGAGTTGGCGTTGACGACCCTGCTGGTCAATCTGCGGTACGTGCTGATGAGCATGTCGTTGTCGCAGCGGTTGGAGCCGGGGACGTCGACGGTGGGGCGGTTGGTCGTCGCCTATGGGGTCACCGACGAGATTTTCGCCGTCGAGCTGGGCCATCGCGTGGTGCGGGCGCGGTATGCGGCGGGTTTGATGGCGTTGCCGATTCTCGGGTGGACGTCGGGCACGGTCGTCGGCGCGTTGGCGGGGGAGGTGTTGCCCGAGTCGCTGGCGGGGCCGATGGGGGTGTTGTTGTATGCGATGTTCACGGCGACGGTGGTGCCGGCGGTGAAGCGGTCGCGTCCGGTGGCGATCGTCGCGGTCATCGCGGCGGCTGCCAGCGCGGTGCTGTTTTACGCGCCGATGACGTCGGAGCTGCAGGCGGGCTGGCGCATCATCATCGCGACGGTGGTTGCGTCGGCGTGCGGGGCGTGGCTGTTTCCTCGCGGCACGGGGCTTGACGACGGCCCGTCGTCGACTTCCCGCCGCGGGGGAGCGGGCGCCGGCATGACCGGTTCGGCGGGCGCGACCGAGGGGAGGATACGGCCGTGATCGATCCGTGGTTGGCGGTGGCGGTGATGTTCGTCGTCACCTACGCGTTGCGCGCGCTGCCGTTGTTGCTGGTGCGCGGGGAGCTGCGCAATCGGCGGTTGCGCACGTTCCTGGAGTTCACGCCGTATGCGGTGCTCACGGCGATGACGTTGCCGGCGGTCGTCCACGCCACGGCGAATTGGTATTCGGGGGCGGCGGGCATGGCGGCGGCGGTGCTGCTCGCGTGGCGGGGCATGTCGTTGATGCCGGTGGCGATGGGGGCGGTGGCGACGGTGTGGGTCGTGGAGATGGCGGCCGGGCTGTTGTGAGTCTGCATTTTCCGTCGTTCGCGGGTAGAAACGGTGACATGGCTAACACCGCGTTCAAGGGAACCCCCGTCCACCTGTCCGGCGATCTGCCCGCCGTCGGCGAGAAGGCCCCGGCCTTCACCGTCGTGGGCACCGACCTCGCGGACGTCAATTCCGCTGATCTGGTCGGCAAGCGCGTCGTGCTCAACATCTTCCCGTCGGTCGACACCGGCGTGTGCGCCGCCTCGGTGCGTCGTTTCAACGAGCTCGCCGCCGATCTGGGCGACACCACCGTCGTCAACGTTTCTCGTGACCTTCCGTTCGCGCTCGACCGTTTCTGCGGTGCGGAGGGCATCGAGAACGTCTCGGCCGCCTCCGACTTCCGTCATGGTTTCGGCGAGTCCTACGGCGTCGTGCAGCAGGATGGTCCGCTGTCGGGTCTGCTCGCCCGCGCGGTCGTCGTCCTCGACGCCGACGGCACGGTCCTGTACACCCAGCTCGTCGACGAGATCACCGAGGAGCCGGATTACGACGCCGCCCTGGCCGCCCTGAAGTAGGGTTCTTCCGCTTTACGACGACCCGTCCACCTCGCGTTCACCGTGGTGGGCGGGTTTTCGCGTGTCCGGCGAACCGCGCTCCACATGGGCGTCGTCAAGCACCGAAGCTGAATATTCGCACCGAAACCGGAACTGGTTCGCTGACACGAACCTTCACTTGGATAAGGTCGACCTTGAGAGACATTCACATACGACGCGCCGCCCGCACCCCGGGGGCGCATGACGAAAGGAGGTGCGGATGTCCGCGAACGTGGTTGGACTCGCTCTGCTGCTGCTGGCGCTGATGCTGTTCATCGGCAAGGTCATGCGCATCCGGATGAAGGTGACGCAGCAACTGTTCCTGCCCGCCTCGATCATGGGCGGTTTCCTCGCCCTGCTGCTCGGTCCCGAGGTCTTCGGCCTGCTCGGAGGGTCCATCGATGGTGGCGTCGGCGAATTCATTCAGGAAGGCGGCGTGTTCGGTTCCGACGTTCTCGCCGTCTGGAAGACCCTGCCCGGCCTGATGATTTCCGTCGTCTTCGCGACGCTGTTCCTGGGGCAGAAGCTGCCCGGGCCGAAGTCGGTGTACAACCTGGCCGGGCCGCAGCTGGCGGTCGGCGTGGCGTTCGCCTCCGGCCAGTACGTCGTCGGCCTGCTGCTCGCCGTCGCCGTGCTGGTGCCGTTGTTCGGCATGACTCCGATGGCCGGCGCACTCATCGAGATCGGCTTCGAGGGCGGCCACGGCACCGCGGCCGGCATGGTCTCCGTCTTCGAGGAGCTGGGCTGGTCGGAGGGCGGTGACCTCGCGCTCGCCATCGCCACCGTCGGCTTGGTCGGCGGCATCGTCATCGGCGTCGGCGTGATCAACTGGGCCATCCGCACCGGCCGCACGGAGGTCGTCACCGAGGTCAAGGACCGCTCCATCGCCGAGCAGCGCGGCCTGTTCCGCAGGGACGAGCAGTACACCGCGGGCACGATGACGTCGCGCCCGTCGTCGATCGAGCCGCTGTCGCTGCACGTCGCGTTCGTGGCGGTGGCGATCCTCATCGGCGTGGTCCTGCTGGAGGGCATCCAGTGGATCGAGCAGGTGCTGTGGGCGGACACCGTCGAGCTGCTGAAGTTCGTTCCGCTGTTCCCGCTGGCCATGATCGGCGGCATCATCCTGCAGCTGGGCCTGAACAAGATCGGCTACGGCCACCTCATCGACGCCGGCATCATGCTGCGCATCCAGGGTCTGGCGCTGGATCTGCTGATCGTGGCGGCGCTGGCGACGATTTCGCTGGAGGCCATCGCGGACAACATGTGGACGTTCGTCCTGCTGTGCGTGGCGGGCATCGTGCTCAACGTGTTCCTGCTGTTGTGGATGGTGCCGAAGACCATTCCGTCGTACTGGCTGGAGCGCGGCATCGGCGACTTCGGCCAGTCGATGGGTGTTACGGCCACGGGTCTGATCCTCATGCGCATCGTCGACCCGGAGGGCAAGTCGCCGGCGTTCGAGGCGTTCGGTTACAAGCAGCTGGTGTTCGAGCCGTTCTTCGGCGGTGGCCTGATCACCGCGTTGTCGGTGCCGATCATCTTCCAGTTCGGCCCGTATCCGCTGCTGATCGCCATGGCGGTGCTGTTCGTGGCGTCCCTGGCGTGGGGTCTGCTGTTCTGGGGCAAGAAGGACAGTGATCCGCACGTGGACAAGCTGGTCAAGGAGAAGGAGCAGGCGTCCGACGGGTCGCCGGATCCGGTGTAACCGTTTCGGTTGCTTGACGACGAACCGGCCCGCACATCATGTGATGTGCGGGCCGGTTTTCGCGTGGTGGACGCCGTTGCGGGCGCCTACTTGGCGGTGGCCTCGCGGACCTCGCCGACGAGCTCCTCGATGACGTCCTCGAAGGCGATGATGCCGGCGTAGCGGTGCGCATCGCCGACCACAGGGGAGTCTGCATCGGCTCGGGCGTCGTCGACGTCGTCGGCGCCACCGGATCGGCGGGCCGTCGGAGGGGCCTTGCCGGGTTCGACGGGACCGAGGACCTCGGCCTGCTCGACGAGGGCGAAGTGCGCTTGATCGCGCTGCATGGTGCGCATGACCTTCTGCAGCTTCTCGTCGGATCGAATGCGGGAGGGCACGCGGATGAGCATGTCCGGCAGCGGCAGGTCGCGGACCTCGGCCGGCAGGCGAATGGCGTCCTTGACGTGGACGTAGCCCACGCATTCGCCGTCATCCATCACCGGATACCGGGAAAAACCGGTCTCGGCGCACAGGGCCTCCAGCTCCGCGGGCGTTACCTCGCGGGTCACGGTGACCAGCGAATCCGGCGGGAGCAACACGTCGGCGGCGGTCAGCTTCTCGAAGGTCAGCGCCCCCTGCAGCAGGGAGATCTCGTCGTCGTCAAGCAAACCCTGCCGCCCCGACTCCGCGACGAAGTCCTGGACCTGCGCCGACGTGAAGGTCGAATCGACCTCGTCCTTCGGCGTCGCCTTGAACAGGGTGCGGACCGAAAAATTCGCCGTGTGGTTCATCAAGGCGATGAACGGGCGCATGACCACGACGAAAACGTGCAACGGCACCGCAATGACCGCCGCGGTGGTCGGGGGCTTGGCGATGGCGATGTTCTTCGGCACCATCTCGCCGAGCACCATGTGCAGGAACGTCACGATGAGCAACGCGATGACCAGAGCGATCGGATGTACCAGACTCTCGGGCACGCCCAGGCTGCGGAACGGCGCCTCGATCAGCGACGCGATGGCCGGTTCGCCGACCGAACCGATGATCAGCGAACACGCCGTGATGCCCAGCTGCGTCGCCGCGAGCTGCACCGAGACATTCTCGATGCCGCGCAGCGCATACTTCGCCCCGGGGCGGCCGGCCAGCGCCATCGGCTCGACCTGGTCGCGGCGCGCCGACACCATGGCGAACTCCGCCGCGACGAAGAAGGCGTTTAGGGCGAGCATGGCCACGAGGACGATGATTGCCATTGTGGTGGACATTTACGCGTTCTCCTTCCTCGTCACGGTGACGCGGACGCGGCCCACGCGGCGGCGGGCCATTTTCTGCACGCGCAGCTCGACTTCCGCCGTCGTGGGCAGGTCGTCTTCGTCCCGATTGACGTGGTCGAGGGCGTCGACCCGGACGACGTCGCCGACATGCGCCATGCGGTCGAGCTTTTCGGTGATCAGGCCGCCGATGGTGTCGGATTCCTCGCCTTCCGGGAGGTCGAGGTCGATGAGGTCGCCGAGCTCGTCGGGGCGCATGAGACCGGAGATGAGCATCGTGGAGTCGTCGATCCGGTGGTGGAGGCGGACCCCTCCGTCCTGCTCGTCGTCGATCTCCCCGACGATTTCCTCGACGAGGTCCTCCAACGTGACGATGCCGGCGGTGCCGCCGTACTCGTCGACGACGACGGCCAGCTGCGTCGGGGTTTCCCGCAGTTCACGCATGAGCGGGTCGAGGGTCATCGACTCGGAGACGACGTGCACCGGTTCCGCCACGGACGCTGCCGGGGTGGTGGCGCGCTCGTCGTAGGGGACGCCGAGCAGACGGTTGTAGTGGATGACGCCGGTGACGTCGTCGACGTTGTCCGAGAAGATGGGGAAGCGGGCGTGGCCGGTTTCCGCGACGGCGTCGAGCGCCTGCGCCACCGTCTCGTCTTCGATGAAGCGGACGCGGGGGCGCGGGGTCATGACGTCGGCCGCGGTGCGGTCACCGAACTCGATGGAGCGTGCGACGAGCTCCGCGGTGGAGGCGACCAGCGTGCCCTCGTCTCCGGAGCGCGAAACCACGGCAAGCAGTTCCTCGGCGGTGCGGGCGGAGGCGACTTCCTCTTCGGGGGTGAAACCGAGCCAGCGCAGGATGCGGTTGGCGGAACCGTTGAGGATCTTCACCAGCCAGCCGAACAGGAACATGAACACGTTCTGCGGGCGCACGACCAGGTCGGCGACGCGCATCGGCTGGGCGATGGCCCAGTTCTTGGGAACGAGTTCGCCGAACACCATCTGCGTGAAGGTGACCAGGATGAACGCGCCCGTCGTGGATATGGCGGTGACCATGCCATCACCGAGACCGGTCAACCCGAACCCCTCGCGGAGGAGCACGCCGACGGACGGGCCGGTGAGGAATCCGGCGACGAGACTGGAGACGGTGATGCCCAGCTGCGCGCCGGACAGGTTCGTCGAAGTCTTCGTCAGCGCCTTGTCGACGAGCGCCGCGGTCTTGTCGCCGCCGTCGATGCGTCGCTGCAGGTCATTGCGGTTGACGGTGAGGTAGGAGAACTCGACGGCGACGAACAACGCGTTGGCGAGGATCAGCGCGATGAGTGCGATCAGGAGGATTACCGCGGACCAGAGCATCGGCGCTCACCCCCTGCCGCGCCGATCGGGGAGTCCGTCGCGTGGACGGAGCCGGGACTTCGGGATGGCTCGGCCGCGCAGGAGTCGTCCGTGGACTCCGCGGGCGTATGCTTCTTTACGGAACGCACTGAAGGCATGAGTCGATTTTATAGGTTTGCGTACGGTGCGCACACCGGTGAAGGAGACTTTTCCGGTGATGCCGAGCTGAGATATCCCCGGGGGACACGCCGAATCCCCCGGGTCGGTCAAGCACGGGGATGGGGGGGCGGTCAGGCACGGGAATGGAGCAAAACCCCCAGGTCAATCGGGGACGTCAATCGAGGAGGGGGACGCGAATGGTGCCCGTCAGGTAGTGGGCGGCGTGGCCGGAGATGCGGATGCGGTCGCCGTCCGATTCGAGCTGGAGGACGCCGCCGCGGGCGGAGGCCTGGTGGGCGGTGAGCCGGTCACGGCCGAGTGCGTCGAACCAGTACGGGCCGAGGACGCAGTGGGCGGAACCCGTCACGGGGTCCTCGTCGACGCCGATGGAGGGCGCGAAGTAGCGGCTGACGACGTCGTGACCGGCGTCGGGACCGTCCGTGATGGCCGTGGCGTCGGCGGTGACGATGATGCCGTGGTCGGCGATGCGGGCCACCGCCGCGAAGTCGGGGGAGAGCGGTCGAATGCGATCGGGGGAGTCGACGACGACCAGCAGCTTGGTTCGCCCCGATCCGGTGTCGACGATCGATGTCGCGTCGATGCCCAGGGCGTCGGCGATGGCATCGCGCGAGGGGGCGTCGTCGAGGGGAGTCGGCACGTCGGCGGGGAAGTCGAGCGTGAACAGGTCGTCGCCGCCGTTGGTGCCTCGGGTGCGGGTGACGGTGAGCCATCCCGACAGGGTCCAGAACTCGAGACGGTCCGGGGACGGGGCGGGGTCGTCGTCACGCGCATCATCGCCGTCGCAGGCACCGGCATTCCAGCAGCCGACGTCGGCGGCGGCGAAGAGGTGGGCGGCCGAGGCCAGGGTCGCGTGACCGCACAGATCGACCTCGACGGACGGCGTGAACCACCGCAGATGATGGGCGGGCGCAGCCGACGGGGCCGACGGCGCGTCGTCGGGAATGCGACCGACGAGAAACGCGGTCTCCGAAAGATTGTTCTCCGCCGCAATGGCCTGCAACGTCGCATCCGACGGCCACTCCGACAGGTGCACGACCGCCGCCGGGTTGCCGCCGAAGACGCGGTCCGTGAAAGCGTCGACCTGTGCGATCTCCAGGTCCAGATGGCGCGGTGCGTGGTCCTTCGATTCGGTCATGGCACGAGGCTAGCAACGGACTCGGATGCGACGGGCGTGGGTGGCGATCCCGCGAGTGCAAGGTGTGGCTGCGCCGGCTGCCGATGCGCCGGACGTGGCGCCGCGAGCGGGGAGAACCCCAATGCCCAGAATGACATAATGTATATTATCGGACATCCGGCGAAAGGGGCGCCACCTGCGGGGGTTCTTGCTGTGGGTTCCTGCGCCCGGTGAACGCGCTGTCCGGCGCGTGTTGTCCGGTGAACGGGCCGTCCGGTGCACGTGCCTCCCGGCGTCGCCCCGGGCGTTCGGCGACGTCCCGCGTGCCCGCCGTCTAGCGTGCGCGGCTCTCCGTGTCTTCGTCGGTGACGTTGGCCGCCGCGCCGTACGGAACGCCGGCGTTGTCCGCCGCGGTGCGCACGGCGATCTCCTCGCGCAGTCGCTTCGTCTGCCATACGGTCAGTGCCATGAGCCCCACGCCGATGGCGACGAGCAACCACATCTGCTTCCAGGCGACGAAAAGAATGAAGACGATCAGCAGTGCCATGCGAACCCGGCGTGCCAGGAGCATCTTCTCGTACATGTGACTCTCTTTCGTCGAAAATCGGCTGGTCCCGCCCCATGGGGCCGTTTCGAGACTATACCGGAGCCACCCCGCAAAACGTCACTGTGACGAAATGTCAAAGTCCTGGAGTGGATCCGGGATCCGCTCCAGGGCTTCCGACGGCTTTTCTCCGGGCCGTCCGACTTAGTCTCGGCCGTCTACTCGGCCTCGACCTTGCGCAAGACGATGCGCAGATTCAGCTCGCCGTTTTCGTCGACCGACGCCGCGACGAAGTCAGGCGTGCGCACGTTGTAGTCCAGACGGTTGAACTCGTACGTGCCGGACATGAGCACGTGATCGCCGTGGCGCATCACCAGCATCGGAACGACGACGTCATTGGTCACGCCGCGGATGGTCATGCGGCCCGGCACCTCGACCGTGACGGCCGTGCCGTCGTCCGGCACGTGCGACAGGTCCGTCGCCTCGGCCACCTCGAACTTGGCCTCCGGGTACGCCTCCGTGGTGAAGATGGTGTCGCGGACGTTGTTGTCGCGCTTCATGTCGTCGGACGTCAGCGTCTCCATGTCCACGACCAGCGAACCCGACTGCAGCGTGTCATCGGCGATTTCGAACGTGCCGCTCACGTCGTGGGTCGAGCCCGACGTCGTGCGGCTGCTGCCCGGCAGCAACTCGTCGAACGTGTAGCCCACCGACGTGTTCGTCCCGGCGCCCGACCGCGCGACTTCCCATGTGCCGTTGCGGTCCGTCGTGGCCGGCTGGACGTTTTCGGTGTCCACGCCGCCGGTGCGCACGCCCTCCGAGGTGATGACCCGGTACAACACGGGGCCGACGATGACGATCGCCAGAGCGACCACCGCCACCGCCACCAACGTCACGATCGACTTCTTCATGCCCGAATTCATACCGGACATGGTATCCCGTCGGTTCCCGGCAAGCGCCATCGTCCCCGCAGTGCAGTACATTTGTCTCGGAATGCAATGCGATCAAAGTGCGGATCCGGCGGCCGCATCACTCCACGATCAGATGCCCTGTCCGGCGATCAGCGGAAATGCTCCAGCTCGCGGGCCTTGACCACCAGCTCGCGACACATGGCCGCCACCTCCGAGGCATCGGCGCCCTCGCCCACGGCCGTCTCCACGTCTTCGGCGGCGCAGCGCAGCTCGAACAGTCCGTCACGCAGCGCCGCCAGCCGCCCGTCCGACAGTCCGGTCCCCTGCTCCCCCGCCCCCGCGGCACCGCCGGCCACCGCTCCGGCTGCGCCCTCGGCACGCCGGTGTTCGTAGGCCCGCTGGCGGCACGTCTGGTCGCAGTATTTGCGGCGACGACCGCGGGGCGACAGGGCGATCTCCCTGCCGCACCATTCGCAATGGGCGGAGTCTTTGAGCGTCACGCCCGGATTATGGCACGTCCCGCACCCAGGGGATATAATTGAGGGTCACCGATTCCCATTCCCGAGCATTTGGAAGAAGGGCCGCCACACATGGCAGATCGAGTTCTCCGCGGTAGCCGCATGGGCGCCGTCTCCTACGAGACGGACCGCGACCACGACCTCGCCCCCCGCCGCATGGTCCGCTACGAGACCGAAGACGGCATTTTCGAGGTCCCCTTCGCCGAGGATGCCGAGATCCCCGGCGAGTGGCTGTGCAAGAACGGCCAGATGGGCAAGCTCGTCGAGGGCGAGGGCACCGAGTCCAAGCCGGTCAAGCCGCCGCGCACCCACTGGGACATGCTCCGCGAGCGTCGCTCCCTCGAGGAGCTCGACGTCCTGCTCGACGAGCGCATCGACCTGCTGCGCAAGCGCCGCCGCAACGCCGCGCGCCTGCTCAAGCAGCAGCAGGAGGCGGAGGCCGCCGAGGCCCAGGGCAAGTAACCCACCTGCCCCGGCGGGTGCCCGCACCCCCTTGCGCACGCCGCACGTGCTTTACGACGATTCGACCCGGAAGACCACATGGCCTTCCGGGTCGAATCGTCGTCAAGCGAAAACCGGTGCGACACCGCCGCACCCTGCGGCAACGGCGCGCTAGAACCGCTTCTTGATGGAATGCCGGGCCAGACGCCCGATCTCGCCGGCGATGTCGCGGACCTGACCCGCCCGGTACCCCAGACCCCACGACGTCACCGCGGTCAACGAATCGGTGACGAAACTGCCCGACAACTTCGACTCGCCGTACACGCGCTCGGTGAACGTGATGGGCACCTCGCGGACGTCGAAACCGGCCCGCACCGTCTTCCAGCCGATCTCCGTCTGGAACAGGTACGCCTCCTTGCCGATGGAGTCGAAATCCAACGTCTCCAACACCTCACGGCGAAATGCGCGGTACCCTGCAGTGATGTCGCTGATGCCGGCACCCAACAGCAGCGAAATGTACAGGTTGCCGCCACGCGACAAGATCTTCCGCGACGCCGGCCAATTCACCGTCGAACCACCCGGCACGTAGCGCGAACCGATCACCAGATCCGCCCCCGCGTCGATCTCGTCGAGAAGCAGGTGCAGCTGCTCCGGGGCATGCGACCCATCGGCGTCCATCTCGCACAGCACCTGGTAATCCCGCTCCAGCCCCCACGCGAAACCGGCCCGATACGCGCCCCACAGGCCGCCCTTGCCCTCGCGATGCAGGACGTGGATGTGCTCCGGCGCCTCGGCGGCGAGCTCGTCGGCGACGTCGCCGGTGCCGTCCGGGGAGGAATCGTCGACGACGAGGACGTGCACGTCCGGCTGCGCCGAACGCAGACGACCGACGATGAGCGGCAGGTTCTCCCGCTCGTTGAACGTCGGAATGATGACGAGGGTGCTGTCACTCGGCTTGGACACTATCGCTCCTTATGGGAATCCTGCTGGTGCTCGGCCTCGCGGGCCGCGGACGCCGCGCCCATGGCACGACGCACGGCTGCGATCAGCGCGAACGCGGCGAGGGCGACGATGGCCCACTCCATCGTCCCACCATACCGGGCGGCCGGGGTGAGATGATCCCGCAGCGGCAGGTCGGCCGTGAGCACCTGCTGCTCGAAGATCCCCGTCTCCTGCTCCACCGTCCCGTCGGGGGCGACGATGGCGCTGACGCCGCTGGTCGCGGCCACGACGACGGCGCGGTCGAACTCGATGGCCCGCATCCGGCTCATCGCCAGCTGCTGGTACGTCATGTCGGTGTACCCGAAGGTGGCGTTGTTCGTCGGGGTGGCCAGGATCGTCGCGCCGTTGTTCACCGCGTCGCGGAACGCCGGGTCGAACACGACCTCGTAGCAGGTGGCGATGCCCAGGCCGATCGAGTCGATCTCGATGACCCCGTCGCCGGAGCCGGGCGTCATGTCGCCGGCGCGGTCGACCAGCGGCGTGATGTGCCGCAGCAGATCGCGAAACGGCATCGTTTCGCCGAAGGGCTGCAGGTAGATCTTCTCGTGGCGCCCGCCGTCGACGGGCCCGGTGTCGGGGTCCCACAGCACCATCGTGTTCTGAACGCCGTCGTCGTAGGTGAAGGTGCCCACGATGATCGGGGCGTCGATGTCCTTCGCCGCCGCGTCGATGATCCGCGCCGCCTCCGCGTCGGTGAACGGGCTGACGTCCGACGAGTTCTCCGGCCACACCACCAGGTCCGGCCGCGGTTCGACGCCGTCGCGCACCCGTGCGGCCAGGTCGCGCGTCGCGTTGGCGTGGTTTTCCAGCACGGCCCGCCGCTGCGCATTGAAATCCATGCCCAGCCGCGGCACGTTGCCCTGCACCGCCGCGATGCGCACCGTGTCGACGTCCTCGCCCGTCGCCGGCTGCGCCACCACGCCGATGGCCAGCGGCACCAGGATCAGCACGGCGCCCGTCACCCATTGCTTGACGACGACCGACGCGACCCCCGCAGCGGCCACCACCGCCAAAAAACCGACGAACGCCACTCCACCGAGGACGGCGGCGTCGTCAAGCGGACCACCGATCTGCCCCCAACCGACCCGCAACCACGGGAAACCGCCGAACGGCCACCGCGCCAACAACGCCTCGCCCGCCAACAGCGCCGCCGCCGCGCCCACCGCCCGGGCAGGCCACGGCAGGTCCACGCCGAGAATGAACCGCGCGAGCGAAATGCCCGGGATCTGCATCAGGCCCAGCGTCACCGACAACGCCACATACGGCATCGCGCCGACGAACTCGGAAATCCACGGCAACGCGATCATCGCCGTCGTGAACCCCCACAACACCGCCATGCCGACGGTGATGCGCCACGACGGCCGGCCGAGCAGCGCGACGAACAACATCGCCACACCGACCCAGCTCAGCCACCACAGGCCCACCGGCTGAAACGACCACGCCACGAAGGCACCGCCGAGCGCCGCGGCGGCGAGACGGAGAATGGCCCGGCCGCGCTCCGAAACATCGATCATCCGCGCGGCTCCCGGCGGTCATCGCGATCGTCGCCCGCGTCGTCGCCGTCGTCGGGTTCCTCGTCATCGGCGGCGGGTTCCTCGTCGATGACCATGTCATCGGAAACACCGCCCGCGGGGCGGCCCCTGAGCTCCTCGTCCTCGCTCGCCCACTCGTCGAGCTCGCTGAGATCATCCGGCACGTCAAACGTGACGCGCTCGCCAGTGCCCCGGTCAAGACGGCGGGGCGCCGAGTCATCGGCCGTCGTAAAGCGGGAACCGAACGGCGCCCCCGGACCCGACGGCGCCGACGGGTCATCGTGGTCGATGACTTCCGCACCATCATCGCCGAAGCGCACCCCGTACTGCTGCACCACGAACATGCTCCGCGACCCCGTCCGCTGGAACCACGACGACAACGACGCGCCGCCAACCGAACGGATCAGCCACCTCGTCGGCGGCAGAATCAGCAGCAAACCCAGCACCGCCGTGACGAAGCCCGGCAGCGCCAACAACACGCAGCCCACCATGAGCATCGCCGAATCCACCACCAGCGTTCCCGCCGACGCCAGGGCATTGCGGGCCTGCTTCTCGCGGTCGGCGGGGCTGGCCGAGGCGCGGGAGGCACGGGCGTCGGCGGTTCCGGTGGAGCCGCCGCCCATCGCCTCCCGCGCGGAGATCGCGTCGTCCATCGCGCGGGCGGTCAGGCGGCGCATCTCCCACGCCGCCGCGACGACGCCGACGGCGAAAAGGCCGATGAGCGCCAGAATCGCCCAACCGAAGCCGATCCACTTCCCCACCGCGACGAACGCGGCGATTTCGACGATGAGATACAGCACGAACAGCGCATTCGACATGAGGCCCAGCCTACCCGCCCAGGTGCCCGCGGCCCGGGTGCCGGCGTGCTCGTCTGTCCGGCGTCGTCGGTGCCCCGGCTTGATACGCACTTAGTCGGCGGATTTGTTGCAGATTTGGGCGAAACTTTCCCGATTTGACGGGCGTTTTGCAACAAATCCGCCGACTAATTGCAGATCAAGATCTAACTGTGGCAGGCGTGGCCGGTGTTGCTGGTGTGGCGCGAAATGGGGGCGCGTGATTCCCGCCGAAGTGGTCTGCGGCGCCGTCTGCGGGCCCGGCTGAGGGAGCAACGACCCCGGTGGCAGGCGTGGCCGGTGTTGCTGGTGTGGCGCGAAATGGGGGCGCGTCTTTGTCGGATGGCCAGAAGCGCGGGCCGATGTGCGAAATGGAGGGGGCGGGCGCGGACGTGGATGAGACCCGAGATGCGCGGATGAGGTGAAACGGCGTCGGCGGCGCTCGGCCCCCTCCAGAAGTGCCCCAATTCCCGGAGTGACCCGGAAACCCTGACCGAGGGGAGACACGACTGGAGGAGACTGAGCACCGCCGACCCGCCGACCCGCCGGCGCCCCGACCGCTACCGGTCCTCGAGCTCGCCCTCCGTCTCCAGGAATGCCCGGCGCAGCAGCTCCAGCCGCTCCTCGTCGGGGCTCTCCCACATCTTCCGGTCGGCGGCCTCGAGCAGGCGCTCCGAAATGTCGTGCAGCGCCCACGGGTTCGACTTGTCGAAGAACTCGCGGTTCTCCGGGTTGGCGACGTACTCGTCGGTAAGCGTCTCGTACATCCAGTCGTCCATGACTCCGGTGGTGGCGTCGTAGCCGAACAGGTAATCCACGGTCGCGGCCATCTCGAACGCGCCCTTGTACCCGTGGGCGCGCATGGCGGACATCCACCGCGGGTTGACCACGCGGGCGCGGAACACGCGGCGGGTCTCCTCGTGGAGGGTGCGGGTGCGCACGGCGTCGGGCCTCGTCGAGTCGCCGATGTACGCCTCGGGGTCCTTGCCGGTCAGGGCGCGGACCGTGGCGACCATGCCGCCGTGGAACTGGAAGTAGTCGTCGGAGTCGGCGATGTCGTGCTCGCGGGTGTCGGCGTTCTTCGCGGCGACCTGGATGCGGCGGTAGGCGGTGCGCATCTCGTCGGCGGCGGGCGCTCCGTCGACGCCGCGGCCGTAGGCGTATCCGCCCCAGGTGGTGTACACGGCGGCGAGGTCTTCGTCGTCGCGCCACGACCCGGAGTCGATGAGCTGCAGAAGCCCCGCGCCGTAGGTGCCGGGCTTGGAACCGAAGATGCGGCGGGGGCGCGGCTGGTCGCCCTGCGCTTCGCCGGTCCCGGCGTCGGCCTTCGCGTGCGCCCGGACGTAGTTGACGTCGTCGGGTTCGTCGAGGCCGGCGACGAGGGCGACGGCGTCGTCAAGCAAGTCGATGACGTGCGGGAACGCGTCGCGGAAGAATCCGGAGATGCGCACGGTGACGTCGATGCGGGGGCGGCCGAGTTCGTCGGCGGGGATGACCTCGAGGCCGGTGATGCGGCGCGACGCCTCGTCCCACACGGGGTGCACGCCGAGCAGCGCGAGAACTTCGGCGATGTCGTCGCCGGAGGTGCGCATGGCGGAGGTGCCCCACACGGACAGGCCGACGGACTTGGGGTATTCGCCGTCATGGTCGGCGCGGAAGCGCTCGATGAGGCCGTCGGCGAGCTGCACGCCGGTTTCCCACGCCAGGCGCGACGGGATGGCCTTCGGGTCGACGGAGTAGAAGTTGCGGCCGGTGGGCAGGACGTTGACCAGGCCGCGCAGCGGCGAGCCGGACGGGCCCGCGGGGATGAAGCCGCCGTCGAGGGCGTGCAGGATGCGGGGGATTTCGCCGGAGGTTTCGGCCAGGCGGGGCAGGATTTCGTCCCGGGTGAATTCCAGGAGCTTGACGACGGTGCCCGCCGCCGACTGGTCCAGCCCGTTGGCGCCGATGACGTCGTCGGCCAGGGAGCCGAGGTCGACGGCCGGGTCGTCGATCAGCGCGGTGACCAGGGTGGTGGCGATGGCGTCGATGCGGTCGACGGTGACGCGGTCGTCGGAGCCGTCCTCGGACAGGCCCAGCGATTCGCGCAGGCCGGGCAGGGTGAACTCGCCGCCCCACAATTGGCGGGCGCGCAGCATGGTGGCGACGGTGCCGGAAAGGTCCTCCCCCGCCGGGGCGTCGCCGAGGATGTGCAGGCCACCGCGGATGGCGGCGTCCTTGATTTCGCACAGCCAGCCGTCGACGTGCATGAGCATGTCGTCGAAGACGTCTTCGTCGGGGCGTTCCTCCCAGCCGAGGTCGCGGTCCATTTGCGCCGCGGAGATGAGCGTCCAGATCTCCTGGCGGATCGCCGGCAGCTTCGCCGGGTCCATGGCGGAGATGTTCTGGTGCTCGTCGAGGAGCTGTTCCAGGCGGGTGATGTCGCCGTAGGACTCGGCGCGGGCCATCGGCGGGATCATGTGGTCGACGAGGGTGGCGTGGGCGCGGCGCTTGGCCTGGGTGCCTTCGCCGGGGTCGTTGACCAGGAAGGGGTAGATCAGCGGCAGTTCGCCGATGGCCTGGTCGGGGCCGCATTCGGCGGACAGGCCGGCGGTTTTGCCGGGCAGCCATTCCATGTTGCCGTGCTTGCCCATGTGGACCACGGCGTCGGCGCCGAAGCCGCCGTCGTCGGCGGGGCGGGCGAGCCAGTGGTAGCAGGCCAGGTAGTGGTGGGTCGGCGGAAGGTCGGGGTCGTGGTAGATGCCGACGGGGTTGTCGCCGAAGCCGCGGGGCGGCTGGACCATGACGACGACGTTGCCGAAGCGCAGTCCGGCGATGTAGATGTCGCTGGTCTTCGGGTGGACGTAGAGGGAGCCGGGGGCCTCGCCCCAGTGGTCGATCATGGTTTCCCGCAGTTGCCACGGCAGGGTCTCGAAGTGCTCGAGGTACGTGTCGGCGGGCAGGCGCAGTTCGTTGGCGGCCATGACCTCTTCGGTCAGCCAGTCCGGGTCCTGGCCGCCGGCGTCGATGATGGCGTGCATGAAAGCGTCGGCGGCGGCGGTGCGGGCTTCGGCGTCGCCGGCTGCGGTGGCGGCGGCGTAGTCGGTGAAGCCGGGGATGGCGGAGACGTCGCCGAGGTCGTAGCCGGCCTCGTCGAGTGCGTGGAGCACCTTCAGCGTCGACGCCGGGGTGTCCAGGCCGACGGCGTTGCCGATGCGGGCGTGCTTGGTCGGGTAGGCCGACAGCATGACGGCGATTTTCTTGTCGGCGTTGTCGACGTGGCGCAGGCGGGCGTGGCGCACGGCGATGCCGGCGAGGCGGTCGCAGCGTTCGAAGTCGGGGACGTAGGTGATCAGGTCGTCGGAGTCGATTTCCTTGAACGAAAACGGCACGGAGATCAGGCGGCCGTCGAATTCGGGCACGGCGACCTGGGTGGCCACGTCCAGGGGCGTGAGGCCTTCGTCGTTGTCCTCCCAGGCCTGGCGGGGCGAGGTCAGGGCCAGGCCCTGGATGATGGGCATGTCCAGCTTCGCCAGGGCCGCGACGTCCCACGTGCCGTCGTCGCCGCCGGCCTGCGCCAGGGCGGGTCGATTGCCGCCGGCGGCGAGGACGGTGGTGATCAGCGCGTCGCAGGTGCCGAGCTCGGCGATCAAGTCGTCGCCGGCGGTGCGCAGCGATGCGGCGTAGATGGGCTTTGCGACGGCCCCCCGCTTTTCGATGGCGCTGCACAGGGCGGAGACGTAGGCGGTGTTGCCGGCCAGATGCTGGGCGCGGTAGTAGATCACGCCGATGACCGGTGCGGTCCCGGTGACGTCGGCGGAGGCAGCTGCGTCAATGTCGCCGCCGGCCTTTTCGCCGGTGCGATCGTCGCTCTGCTCGTCCACGGCGGAGTCCCAGTTCCGCTCGAGGTGGCCCCACGCCGGCAGGCGCTTCGGCTCGGCGAAGCCCAGGCCGGTGAACAGCAGCGTGTCCGACAAGAAGTTGTGCAGCTGCGCCAGGTTGTCGGGTCCGCCCTCGGCCAGATACGCGTGGGCGGTGGTGGCGACGTTGGCGGGGACCGTCGAATACTCGGTCAGCTCCGCGTCTGGAGCCTGCTCGCCGGAGACCAACACCGTCGGGATGCCCGAGGCGATGACGGCGTCGATGCCCTCCTCCCACGCCCTGCGGCCGCCGAGCAGGCGGATGACCGCGATGTCGGCGCCGTCGAGAAGCCCCGGCAGATCGTCGTCGAGCAGGCGGGCGGGGTTCGCCCAGCGGTACTCGACGTCCGCCTCCTTCGCCGCAGCGGCCCTGGCGGACAGCAGGTCGGTGTCGGACGTGGACAGCAGCAGAATCATCGCGTCTGCGCCTTTCCCGGGGAATGTCGCGCCCCGTGGCCAAGCTTCCCGGGGCGTGGGGGTCTGACTTTCACAGTGGCGCGACCGTCCGGATTTTCACCGGCTTCCCCACCACCCGGGTCGGGTGGTTGAACGTTGTCGAAGGGTAGCCTACAGCGCCCGTCGGATCCGGGTCGTCGGGACACCGGACTCCCGCGGCCCCCGGGACGGAACGGGCGGCAGGCGGGCCGTCGTCAAGCAACGCCCGCCCCACGCGCCGCACGTATCATCGAGGCATGAACCCCATGGTCGACCAGCCCGAAAACCCCCGCCCCGAACGCGACCGCCCCGACGCCTGCCCGGGCACCCGCCGCGTGCACATCGCCGCCGACGGCGCCATCGGCCGCCTGCGCTTTCCCGGCGGATTCCTGCCCGCGCCGGGCTTCATGGTGCTGGCGGACCTGGCCGACAACTTCGGCGACGGCTACATCCACTTCACCTCCCGCGGCAACCTGCAGATCCGCGGCATCCGCGACGTGTCCGGGTTCGCCGACGCCGCCGAGGAAGCCGGCATGCTCCCCCACCCCGACCACGACCGCGTGCGCAACATCCTGCAGTCCCCGATGACCGGCCGCGTCGGCGGACTCGACGACGTCTCCGAGCTGGTGCACGCGTTCGACGACGCCTTGTGCGCCGACGAGTCGCTTGCGGCGCTGCCGGGACGCACCCTGTTCGCGCTTGACGACGGCCGCGGCGACGTCCTCGGCGAAGCACCCGACCTCGGCCTGGTCGCCTTCGGCGGCGGCGAATTCGAACTGGTCGTCGCCGGGGCACCCGCCGGAGTGTCCGTGCCCCGCGACCGCGCGGTGGAAATGCTGCTGTCGGCGACCCGCGCGTGGGCGGAGGTGCGCGGCGAGGCCTGGCGCATCGCCGAATCCGACGGGGCCGACCGGGTCGTCGCCATGACCGCGGAAGCCATCGGCGTGCCCGTCGGTGATCCGTCGGCCGCCGAGTCCTTCGCGTTCGCCCACCCCGGCACCGAACAGATCGGGTGGATCGACCAGCCCGACGGCCTGGTCAGCCTCGCCGCCGGGCTGCGGTTCGGCGTCCTGCCCTCCCGCCTGGCCCGCGCCATCGCCCAGACCCGCGTGCCCGTCCACGTCACGCCCTGGTACTCGCTGGTCCTCCACGACCTGGAGGAAGCCGACGCCGAGCAGGTCGTGCGCGTCCTGGCGCCCAACGGCCTGATCTTCGACCGCAAGTCCACGTGGCTCAACGTCTCCGCCTGCACCGGCCGACCCGGCTGCCCGAAGTCGCTGGCCGACACCCGCGGCGACGCCGCCCACGCCATCGCCCAGGCCCGCCTGCCCGAGGGACGCGTGCACTTCTCCGGCTGCGAGCGCCGCTGCGGCCGACCCAAGGGCGGATACGTCGACTACCTGGCCACCGGCGACGGCGAGTACGAGGTCACCTCGGTCGACTGACGCCTGGGGCCCGGGCGGCGCGGAGTCGGGGCGCGCCGCGGACGGGTCGGCGGCGTTCGACCGGCCGGGCTGACTTACGCTGTTGGCATGTCTGGCTTCGATTACGTCACCGACGGCGCGGCGATCTACCGCGAGTCATTCTCCATCATCCGCGCCGAGTCCGACCTCGGGCGTTTTTCGCCCGACGAGGAGGTCGTCGCCGTCCGCATGATCCACGCCGCCGGCCAGACGGACCTGGCGGAGGACATCGTCTTCTCCCCCGGCGCCGTTACCGCCGCCCGCGCCGCGCTGGAGGCGGGCAAGCCGATCTTCACCGACGTGACCATGATCGCCTCGGGCATCACGCGCCGCCGTCTGCCCGCGGACAACGAGGTCATCTGCACGCTTCACGACGAGCGCACCCCGGGACTGGCCGCCGAATTGGGCACCACGCGCACCGCCGCCGCCGTCGACTTGTGGGGTGACCGGCTCGCCGGTGCCGTCGTGGCCATCGGCAACGCGCCCACCGCGTTGTACCACCTGCTCGACCGACTCCGCGACGGCGAACTGCCCGTGCCCGCCGCCGTGCTGGCCATTCCGGTCGGGTTCGTCGGTGCGGCGGAATCGAAGCAGGCCACCATCGACGTCGCCCCGCAAATCCCCGGCCTGGAGTACATCACCGTCACCGGCCGCCGCGGCGGTTCGGCCATCACCTGCGCCGCCCTCAACGCGCTGGCCACGAAGCGGGAGATCCTCCCGTGAGCGATCGCGCCGTCGCGCCGGGCCACCTCTACGGCGTCGGTCTCGGCCCCGGCGACCCGGGACTGATCACCCGTCGCGGCGCGGACGTCATCGCGTCGGCCGACGTCGTCGCCTTCCACGCCGGCCCGCACGGCAGGTCCACGGCGCGGCGCATCGCGTCGGAGCTCATCGACGCCCGCCGCACGCCGGCCATCGAAGAGTTGCTGGTGTACCCCGTCACCAGGGGCGGGGGCGATGACGTCGATTACGCCGAGGCGATGGGCGCCTTCTACGCGGAGGCGACCTCGCGTCTGGCGGACCATCTTTCCGCGGGGCGGTCGGTGGCGGTGCTCTCGCTCGGCGACCCCATGTTGTACAGCTCCTACCAACATCTGCACCGCGCGTTGGCGGGAGACTTCCCCACCCACGTCGTTCCGGGCGTGCCCAGCGTCACCGCCGCGGCGGGCGAGCTGGCACACCCGCTGGCCGAGGGAACGGACATCCTGTCGATCCTGCCCGCCACCGCAGGCCACGCGCGACTGGCGGCGGCGGTGGCGGCGGCGGATTGCCTGGTGATCATGAAACTCGCCGGCCACGTCGACGACGTCCGCGACATTCTGCGCGACGCCGGGAAACTCGACCGGGCGAGAGTCGTCGTCCGCGCCACGATGGGCGACGGCTGGTCGGCTCCGCTGGCCGACGTCGCCGCCGACGACGTGCCCTACTTCGCCGTGGTGGTCGTCGGCGCCGAGCAGACGGACGGGCCCGACACCGGAGTCCGCGTCGCCTCCCGCGTGGGCGCACCCGACGCCGTCGCGGATGCGGGCCACGGCGGCCCCGGGGCGGGCCTGGGCGAGGTCGTGGTCATCGGCCTGGGCCCCGGCCCCGACCGGTGGATGACGCCTGAGGCCGCCGCCGAGCTGGATCGCGCCACCGACGTCGTCGGCTACGCCACGTACGTTTCCCGGGTGCCGGACAAGCCAGGCCGCACCAAGCACATGTCCGACAATCGGGTCGAGGGCGAGCGCGCCGCGATGGCGCTGGACCTGGCCAAGGCCGGTGCCTGCGTCGCGGTGGTCAGCTCCGGCGACGCCGGCGTGTTCGCCATGGCCGCCGCCGTGTTGGAAACCGCCGACGACGAGGCGTGGCGCGACGTGCCCGTGCGCATCGTCCCCGGCATGACCGCCGCCCAGGCCGTCGCCAGTCGCGTCGGAGCCCCGCTCGGTCACGACTTCGCCATGCTCTCGTTGTCGGATCGCTTGAAGCCGTGGCGGACCGTCGAAAAGCGACTGCGCGCGGTACTCGACGCCGACATGGCGTTCGCCGTGTACAACCCGGCGTCGAAGACGCGGCGGGCCCAGGTCGTGGCGCTGCGTGACCTCCTCGCCGAGTACCGCGATCCGGAAACGCCCGTCATCGTCGCCCGCGCGGTCGGGGCGCCGGAGGAGAAGGTCACCGTCACCACCGTCGCCGAATTCGACCCGGAGGTCGTGGACATGCGGACCATGCTCATCGTCGGTGCGTCGTCGACGCGGGCGTACGACGGCGTCGATGGCGTGCGCGTGTTCACCGCCCGGCATTACGGCGGCGGTGGATTCGCGGGGACCGGGGCGCTCGGCGGGGATCGCTAGCGGTCGGGCGTCCGAACTGGCCAGTCGTGCGGCGGTCGGGCGGCGGGCGTTGATCGGCGCCGCGCGTCGGAAAGTCGACATTTTATGCGGCCGGAAAAACCCGACCTGGCCTTTTGTCGAATGGTGGCAGTACTTTGCGACGCTTCACCGCACCGCAGGAGCGGCCGCAGCACACGAGGGATCGCATCGCAGAAGGGACCGCGCTTCAGGAGCGGCCGCATCGCAGAAGCGACCGCACTGCGGGTGGTGCCGCTACACGCGCCCCCGGGTGACCGCGTCGAAGGCCCGGTCGACGGTGTCGGCGACGTACGCGATGCCCTTGCCGGGCAACTCGGGGCGCTGGACCATGATCACCGGTTTGCGCAGGTCGCGGGCCGCCTCGATCTTGGCGTAGGTCTGGGCGCCGCCGGAGTTCTTGGTCACCAGGCAATCGACGGCGTAGTCGCGCATCAGTTTGCGCTCCCCCGCCACGTCGAAGGGACCGCGGGTGAGCAGCACCGTGCGGTTGCGCGGCAGCGGCCCCGTGGGCTGTTCGACGCAGCGGATGAGGTACCGGCCCTCGTCGTCGGCGGCGAAGTGCGACAGCTGCTGGCGGCCGATGGTCAGAAACGGAGTGGCGAACCGCGTCCGCGCCAACTCCGCGGCGGCCGCCATGTCGGCGACCTCGAGCCATTCGTCGCCGCGGACCGGCTCCCAGGCCGGACGGTGCAGCGCGACCAGCGGCAGTCCGGTTGCCCGCGCCGCCTCCGCCGCCGAGGCGCTGATGCGTTCGGCGAAGGGGTGGGTGGCGTCGATGATGACTTCGGTGGCGTCGGCGAGCAACCACCTGGTCAGGCCGGCCGGCCCGCCGAAACCGCCGATGCGCACGTGGCCGACGGGCAGCCTCGGCTCGGAGACCCGCCCGGCCAGGGACGACGTGACGTGCCAGCCGGCGTCGACCAGTCGCGCGGCCAGGGCGCGGGCCTCCGCGGTGCCGCCGAGAATCAGTGCCCGCACGTCAGCGTCCTCCCTTCGGCGTCGCGGGGGCGTCCGTCGGAGTACAGGTACGAGTCCGGGAATCCTTCGGCGCCGAGCACGCGGCCGACGACGATGACGGCGGTGCGGGTCACGCCGGCCTCCTTGACCTGTGCGGCGATGTCGCCGAGCGTGCCGCGCAGGATGACCTCCTCGGGTCGGGACGCGAATGCGACGACGGCGGCGGGACAGTCGGCGCCGTAGTTCGGTTTGAGTTCGGCGACGACGCGGTCGATGTCGTGGGCGGCGAGGTGGATGCACAGGGTCGCGCCGGTGCGGCCGAAATTGTCGAGCGTCTCGCCGTCGGGCATGGCCGACGCGCGGCCGGAGACGCGGGTGAGGATCACCGATTGGCCGACGGTGGGCACGGTGAGTTCGTGGCCGAGCGCCGCCGCGGCCGCGGAGAACGACGCCACGCCGGGCACGATTTCGTAGTCGATGCCGGCTGCGGTGAGCCTGCGCGCCTGCTCGGCCAGCGCGGACCACACCGACGGGTCGCCGGATTGGAGTCGGGCGACGTCCTTGCCTTCGGCGTCGGCCTTGGCGATGACGTCGATGATGTCTTCCAGCGGCATGCGCGCGGTGTTGATCACGTCGGCGTCGTCGGGGCAGTTGGCCAGCACTTCGGGAGGCACGATCGATCCGGCGTAGAGGCATACGGGGCAGGATCTGATCAGGCGGTCGGCGCGCAGCGTCAGCAGATCCGGTGCGCCGGGTCCCGCCCCGATGAAGTACACGGTCACTGGTGCTGTTCCCCTTCTCCGCCTCGGCGGGCGGTGCGTGCTGTGTCGGTTGTTGTGGTGTCGGTGTCGGCGTTGCTTTGCGACGGCCCGTCGACGACCCATTGGACCACGGGCAGGGCCGGTCGCCATGCCGTGAACGACCCAACCTTACCGGCGCGTTCGATGCCGATCCGGTGGACGGTTCCGCCGTGGCGGGCGCGGGCGGCCCACAGCACGGCTTCGGATTCGACGGTGACGGTGTTGGCGACGAGCCGTCCGCCCGGCGCGAGTGCGTCGACGCAGGCGTCGATCATGCCGTCGGCGGTGAGGCCGCCGCCGATGAAGATGGCGTCGGGTGCGGAGGCGTGGGGTGCGGTGGCGGGGACGCCGTCGAGCGAAGGCAGGGCCTGCGGGGCGGTGCCGTGGATGACCTCCACTCCGCCGGAGAGGTTCGCGACGTTGGCTCGGATGCGTTCGGCGCGCGCGGCGTCTCGTTCGATGCACACGGCGCGGCCTCCGTGGCGGGCCCATTCGATGGCGATGGAGCCGGTGCCGCCGCCGACGTCCCACAGCAGTGCGCCGGGGCGCGGGCCGAGAGCTGCGACGGTGAGTTCGCGAACGGGGCTTTTGGTCAGTTGGCCGTCGGAGTCGAAGTCGTCATCGGTAAGCCAGACGCGGGCGGGGCCGGCGGGTTCGACGGCGAGGATGGTGAGATTTCCGGCGGGCCTCGGGGGCCGTGCGACGGTGCCGCGGACGATGGTCTCCGGGCAGGGGCCGTCCGCGGTGCCGCCGACGTTGGTCAACGCCGTGAGCGTGGTGTCGGGGCGGTCGGCCAGGGCCTCGGCGACGTGGGCGACGGAATCGGCGTCGCGGCACAGCACCAGAAACGGCCGCCCGGCGTCGGCGTAAGGCACCACCGCCCCGGCGCCGGCTCGTCCGGCAAGTCCTGTCACCAGCGACACCACCGGAGTGCGATCCAGCGCCCACCCCAGGCGCGCACACGCCAGCGACGCCGACGACGGTGCGGCGAAGACCTCGATGGCGTCCGCGCCGAGTTCGCGCACCAGCGTCGTGCCGATGCCGTGGAACATCGGGTCGCCACTGGCCAGGACCACGTCGGTGGCCGGGTCGAGGTCGGCGAGGACTTCGCCCCACCGGCGCCAATAACCCTCCGGCCAGGTCACGCGCCGCGCCGTGATGCCGCCGCCCCCACCGTCGGCTCCTGCAGCCGACCCGACGTCGAGCAGATCCAGCTGGCGGGCCGCTCCGATGATGCGGTGGGCGTCGTCAAGCACGGACCGGGCCCGCACGCTCAACCCGTCCAAACCATCGCAGCCGATGCCCACCACCCGCAGACGCCCCCGCGAACCGGGAAGACCCGTCATCGCGGCATCTTCCTCCAGATGAACCGCGGCGTGAACCGGGTGGCGCGGGCCAGCACGCCCAGACGCGCCGGGATCCACACGTCGAGCTTGCGGCCGTCGAGCGCGGTGACCGACGCCTCGGCGACCTGCGCGGGCGTCGACGACATCGGGGCGGGCTTCATCCCCTCGGTCATGCGGCCCACCACGAAACCCGGCCGCGAAATGGTCAACTGCACCGGGCCGCCGTGCAGCCGATCCTGCATGCCCTGCAAGAACCCGTCCAGCCCGGCTTTCGCGGACCCGTAGACGTAATTGGCGCGACGCACCCGGGCGCCGGCGATCGACGAAAACGCCAGAATGCGGCCGGCCACCCCGTCGCGCACCGGCAACTCGCCGGACGCGGCCGCCGCCTCCATCCGCGCCACCAGCTCCGTGGCGATGGCCGCATGGGCGGTGAAGTCGGTGTGGACGACGCGCGCGGCCTCCATGCCGGAAGCCTCGCACGCCGACTGATCGCCGAGAATGCCGAACGCGATGACGGCCGTGTCCACCGGCGCCTTCGACCACGCCTCGTCGAGGACGCGCGCGTGCGACTCCAGGTCATCGGCGTCGAAATACAGCCGGTGCACCGCCACCGCACCGGAATCGGTGAGGCGCTTGGCGATGTCGTCGAGCCCGTCGACCCGACGCGCCGCCAACGTCACCGTGTTGTGGTTGGCCAGCCGCGCGGCCACCTCGCCGCCGATCTCGCTGGTGCCGCCCAAGATGAGCACGTGCCCCATCGCTACTTCTCCCCCTCCGCCGGTGCGCCGGCGCCGTGCGCACCGCCCGCGACGACGAGCTCGTGCGACCCGCGGTTCAGCGACTCGCACCCGTCCTCGGTGACCACGACGATGTCCTCCAGCCGCATGCCGAAGTCGCCCTCGAAGTACAGGCCCGGCTCGACGGAAAACGCCATGCCCGGCTCCAGCGGCAGGTCGTTGCCCTCCATGATGAAGGGCTCCTCGTGCAGGCTCAGGCCGATGCCGTGGCCGGTGCGGTGGATGAACACGTCCGCGTGTCCGGCGGCGGCGATGGCGTCGCGGGCGGCGGCGTCGATGGACGCGGCGGTCACACCCGGGCGCACGGCGGCGACGGCGGCTTCCTGTGCCGCGCGCAGCACCGCCCAGGCCTCGGTGGCGCGGTCCGGGGCGTCGCCGATGACGTAGGTGCGGGTGCAGTCGGAGTGGTAGCCCACGCCCCAGGTGCCGCCGATGTCGACGACCACGACGTCACCGTCGCAAAGCACCCTGTCGGAGAAGTCGTGGTGCGGGTTCGCGCCGTTGGGGCCGGAGCCGACGATGACGAAGTCGACGGCGTCGTGACCCTCCTCCAGGATCACGGCGGACAGCTCGTCGGCGACGTCGGCCTCGGTGCGCCCGGCGCGCAGCATTGCCGGGACGCGGGCGTGGACCCGGTCGATGGCCGCGGCGGCGTCGCGCAGCTGGGTGATTTCGGCGTCGTCCTTGCGCATGAACAGCTCGCGCAGCGTCTCGCCGGCCAGCACCGCCTCGGCCCCGGTCAGCTCGAGGATGGGCAGCAGGTGGTCGGCGGTCAGGGAGGCGCCGACG
Source organism: Corynebacterium sp. HMSC11E11 (assembly GCF_001807025.1). Taxonomy (NCBI): domain Bacteria; kingdom Bacillati; phylum Actinomycetota; class Actinomycetes; order Mycobacteriales; family Corynebacteriaceae; genus Corynebacterium; species Corynebacterium sp. HMSC11E11. The sequence goes on from NZ_KV787152.1 coordinate 56,359, forward strand.
CCGATGCGGGGCCGGTCGGCGTGCGCGGCCGGCGCCAGTGCGTCGGCGACGATGCGGTGCGGCTTCTCGCCGTCGGCCCACAACACCACGTCGACGTCGAGGTCCGGCACCGCGGACGCCGGCAGGTCGCCGCGTTCGACGGCGGGCAGCACCAGCACGGGCCGCGCGGGCGCGCCGCTTCCGGGCTTTGCGACGGGCACCACCAGCGCCGTCAACCGTTCATGGGAGCTCACGGACGAACCGATGAGGTATTCCAGGTCGGGGCCGGTACCAAAGACCAGCCCGTCGAGGCCGCGGTCGGCGGCGAGCTCGGCGGCGCGGGTCAGGCGGCGGGAGTAGACGTCCGATGGAAAGAGTGATTCCGTCATATCGACCACGATAACCCCCGACCCGGGTATTTTGGCGGCATGAACTACCTCCCCGACCCGTTGACCAGGATCATCGCTCGAGCCGGCCGCGCGATCATGTCCGCGCCGACGCCGCTGCTGCGTCTGGTGGCCCGGCCGGGCCGCAACGGGCGGGGATATTTGCTGGACCCGGACGTGGCGATGTCGCTGGCGCTGTTGAAGGTCATCGGGTCGGGGAAGGGCATCGGCGAGTTGTCCGTCGCCGAGGCGCGCAGGGAGATCGACCGGGAGGCGTACCTTGCCGCGGGGCCGCGACCGAAGGTGCGCACGCGCGACGAGAGGATCGCCGGCGTTGCGGTGCGCAGGTATTTCGGTTTTCCGCTTGCCGACGCCTCCGCCCCCGCCGTGATGTATCTCCACGGCGGTGGATGGGCGGTCGGGTCGCTGGATTCCCATGATGCGCCGTGCCTGCGTTTGGCGGAGGCCGCCGGCGTCGACGTCATCTCCGTCGATTACCGCCTTGCGCCGGAGCACCCCTTCCCCGCCGGACTCGACGACGTCATGGCGGTGTACGAGGAGCTGACGGGCCCGCGCCCCGGGGCGGCATCCGGACCCGACGGTGCCGCCTCCCGTCGCGTGGCCGTCATCGGCGACTCGGCCGGCGCGAACTTCGCCGCCGTCGTGTGCCTGGAGGCCAAACGCCGGGGCCTGCCCCAGCCGGCGCTGCAGGGGCTGCTCGCCCCGGTGACCGACATGCTCGCCTGGATCGGCGACCGTGACGGCTGGACGGGCAGCGGCCGCGAGTTCGCCGACGGGTACTTTCTCACCTCCGCCGACATGTCCGCCTACGCGGATCTCTACATCGGCGACGGCACCCCCGGCTCGGCGTCGACGCAGCTGGCGCAGGACCCGCGGGTCTCCCCTCTGTTCGCCGAGGACCTCTCGGGCCTGGCCCCGGCGTTCGTCGCGCTGGGCGGTTTCGACCCCCTGCGCGACGAGGGCGAGGCCTACGCCGCCCGTCTCGCCGACGCCGGAGTGCCGGTGACGGTGAAGATCCACCGCGGCATGGTCCACCCCTTCATCAACTCCCCCGGACTGTGGCGCACCTCGCGCCGGGCGATCGACGAACTCGCCGGCGCCGTTCGCCTGGCGCTCGAAGTCAGACAGTGACCGGCGACCGACCCGACACCGAACCGACCAGACCCCATCAGACACTGACCCAACGCCAAACCGACCAGACACCCACCAGACGCTGACCAGACACCGACCCACAACGGGAACACCGATCCAACACAGGAAGGCCGCACAGTGACCGACGCCCCCCACAACACCTCCACCCACGACGACCCCCGCCCGCTGGCGGTGGTCACCGGCGCGGCCTCGGGAATCGGCCGCGGCCTGGCGATCTCCCTCGCCGGCGACGGCTACCGGGTCGCCATGGCCGACCGCAACGCCGCCGGTCTCGACGACACCGCCGAAGCGGCGCGCCGGGCATCCGGCCCCGGACGAAACCCGATCGTCGACTCCACCGGATTGGACATCGCCGACTTCGACGCAGTGGCCGAATGGGGTGAGCGCGTCGTCGCAAAGCACGGCGCCCCGATGGAGGTGTACAACGCCGCCGGCATCTCCGTGTGGGGCGACCCCACGACCCTGCCCCACGCCAAATGGCGCGGCGTCATCGACATCAACCTGATGGGCACCGTCCACGTCGTCGAAGCGTTCATCCCCGCCATGGCCGACGCCGGACGCGGCAAACTCGTGTGCGTGTCGTCGGCGGCCGGCATCCTCGGCCTGCCCTGGCACGCCGCCTACTCCGCATCGAAGGCCGGCGTCCTCGGCCTGTGCGAAGTGCTGCGATTCGACCTCGCCCCGAAGGGCATCTCCGTCCACGCCGTCGCCCCCGGCGCCGTCGACACCCCCCTCGTGCACACCCTCGACATCAACGGCATCGACCGCAACGCCAAGCGCGTCGCCAACGCCACCAAACTGTTCCAGTCGCACGCGATCTCGCCCGCCGAAGCTGCCGCGATCATCCGCTACGAAGTCGACGCAGGCACCTACCTCATCGCCACCTCCAACGAGGTGCCCGTCGGGCGGTGGGCGCAGGTGAACATGCCGTGGGCCTACCGCGGCGTCATGAAGCTGCTCAACCGCGGCCTGCGCTGGGCCGCCGAGGGCGCCGAAACCGACCCGAACGCGTAGGCCCGCGGGGCGTAGAACGGCGTAAAACACCGCGCCCCGCCGACTCTGCGACAACGCCGACGCGGTCGCCGATCACCGCGCGGGCGGGGCTGCGGCGGGCGCCTTCGATGCTGAGGCGGTCCGTATCGGCGGGCGTCCGTGCTGCGGTGTTCGGCACCCCGGGCGCTGCGGTGGCCTCACCGCTTTTCGTCGGGAGGCGTCCCCAGAACGTGGAGTGCGGTGGCCAGCCCGTCGTAATGTGTGACCAACTGCACCAACGCCACGCATTCACGATCCGACAGATGGCGCGCCAGCTCGGACCACGCGGCATCGTCGACATCGCGACGGGCGACGAGCTGGTCCGCGACCTCGAGCATCGCCCCGCGACGACCGGTGAAACCATGATCGCGACGGTCCACGGCCACGATCTCCGCGTCGGTCAAGCCCGCACGCTTGCCGATCACCCTGTGATGATCCCGCTCATAGTCCGCCCCGCGACCGTGGGCGACGCGCAAGATGACCAACTCCGTGTCCTGCCGGGACAACTCGCCGAATGGCATCATCGTCGCCGAGTAGATCAGCCAACCGCGGAACAGGCGCTTCGCCCGGCCGATCGTGGCGAACACCCCGAGGCGCTTGCGGCCGGTGGCACGGGCGCCGATGGCCTCGATCGCGCCGTTGACAAGGCCAAGCTGACGGCGTGTGCCCGGGCCGGGGCGGCCGGTGGGAAGCGGCGGGCTGGCCGGGCGGTCCTCGGTGGGGGTGGAAGGTGCGTGGTCGGGACCTGTGTGGTCGGGACCTGCGTGGGTGGAACCTGTGTGGGCGCGGGAAGTATTGTTCATGAAACCAGGTTAGGTGGGAGTGGCCGCCGCTGCAGGAGAATTCGTCAGTTCCGTCGTCGTCCCATGTGTCACTTGAGCACCAGCCGGTGGTGGGAGTCGATGGGGTCGCCCGGAGTTATGCGACAAATGCAGCCTCACGTCGAGTGAACGGCGATAAAAGCCCAGGACGTGAAAATGGGAGGCTGCATTTGTCGTCTAATGGCGTCGTCTGGGCTGCGGTTGGCTGGGGCGCGTCGGCGATTGAGTTGCGGAGTGGCGGCTGTCGAGTCGGCGGGTGCAGGGCTGGGCGGGTGCCGAGCCGGAGCGCTAATTGCCCAACGCCACGACGCCACGGCGAATGGCCTGCACCGCCTGCGACGCGTTGTCGCGGATCCGCTCCGAGTACCCCGTCTGACGCACCTGCGACAACAGATCCACCACCTGGCGGCACCAACGCACGAAATCACCCGGCGTCAGCTCCGCCCCCGCGTCCTTCGCCGCCGCGAGGCAGTACCCCAACGGCGCACCGGCGGTCCACTGGTGAATCGCGGTGGCGAAGGCGAGATCCGGCATGCGGGTCATCGGCAGACGGTGGCGCTTCTCGTCGGACGCGAGTTCCTGCCAGATGCGGAACGTGTCGGAAATCGCCCTGGCCAACGGCTTGGTGGGCACCTCGTCGGAACCCTGCGTGGCCTTGCGGTTTTCGAACACCAACGTCGACACCGCACCGGCCAACTCCGCCGGGTCGAGGTCGTCCCAGATGCCGCGGCGCAGACACTGGGCGGCGAGCAGATCGGAGCCGTTGTGGATCCGGGCGAGCCGCTCGCCCTCCTCGGACACGAAAGGCTCGCCGCGCCCACCGTCCTCGCCCTCGCCCCCGTCGGGCCACTCGACGTAATCCAACTCGCCGAGAAGATCGAGGACCCTGTCGAACGTCCGCGCCAAAGTATCGGAGGCCGCGGCCACGCGCCGCTCGAGGGTGGCCACGGTGTTCTGGGCTCGTCGTAAAGCATCCGCGTCCCGGGCCACGGACTCGACGGCGGGATCGCCGTGCAATGGGTGATCGCGCAGCTCGCGGCGCAGGCGCTTGAGCTCGGGCGAGGTCACCGAGGTGCGGCGGCGCAGGCGCTTGGGGCCGCGGATGCCGTGACGGTCGATCTCGGAACGGACGATGTTCACCGCCCGCCTGGGGTGGCGCGCGGCGTCGGAGGGCACCTTCACGCGGCCGAGCACCTCGGGCGCGCTGGGAAACGCGTCCGGCTCGATGCGCCCGGTGAAACCGCCGACGCCGACGACGGTCGGCCGCGGCCGGTGCCGCGCCGAGTCCTCGCGCACCACCGCCGCCAACTGGGCCTTCTTGCCCACGGGGATGGCGATGACGTCGCCGCGCCGCAGCCGCCGCAGCACGGTGACGGTCTCGGTGTGGCGGTCCTCGATGTTGCGGCGTTTGGCGGCCTTCTCCTCCGCGGAAATCGTCGACCGCAGCTCCAGGTAGGCCAGCAGCCCCTCGACGTCGCCGCCGGGCCTGCCATCCGCGGCGCCCAGCTCGGCGGTGAGCTGTTTGACGCGGGCGCGGGCGCGCTCCAGCTCGGCGACGTCGCCGACGATGTCGCCGTCGGCCTGGAACTGTGCGAAGGACCTTTCCATCATCTTCCGCGCGTCGGAGTGGCCGAGGGTGCGCAGCAGGTTGATGGACATGTTGTAGCCGGGCGTGAACGTGGACACCAGCGGGTAGGTGCGCGTCGATGCCAGGCCGGCGACCCATTTCGGGTCCATCGCCGGCGCCCACTGCACGACGGCGTTGCCCTGCGTGTCGATGCCTCGGCGGCCCGCCCGGCCGGTCATCTGCGTGTACTGGCCGGGCGTCAGGTCGACGTGCGCCTCGCCGTTGTATTTGACCAGCTTTTCCAGCACGACGGTGCGGGCGGGCATGTTGATGCCCAGCGCCAGCGTTTCCGTCGCGAACACGACCTTGACCAGGCCACGGTTGAAGAGCTTTTCGACGATGTGCCGGAACGCCGGCAACATCCCGGCATGGTGCGCGGCGAATCCGCGGACCACCGTGCGACGCCATCGGCGGAACCCGAGCACTTCGAGGTCTTCGGCCGGGATGTCGGCGACGCCGGCGTCGATGATGGCGGCGATTTCCTCCTGCTCGGCGATGGAGGTCAGTTCCATGCGCGAGGCGCCGAGCTGTTGCAGGGCGCCTTCGCAGCCGGCGCGGGAGAAGATGAACACGATCGCGGGGAGCATCGACCGTGAGCCGAGCAGCTTGACGACGTCGCTGCGGCGCAGGGGCCGCCACTTCTGGGTTTCCTGACGCTGCGTCCACTGGTGGCGGGCGAATTTACCGCCGCCGAGGTAGTTTCCGCCGCCGGCGTCGGCACGGGCGTGCGAACCGGAGTGGGAGCCTCTGCCACGGCGGCCGCCTCCACCGCGGAAGCCTCGGTCACCGCCGTGTCCACCGCGGCCTCCCCCGCCGCGACCGTCGTCGTAACCGGATTCGGCGCGGGCGGCGGCGTCGAGCAGGTCGCGGTTGACTTCGGTGCCGCCGGCCTCGAACAGCGGGTAGAGACGCCGGCCGACGAGCATGTGCTGGCTCAGCGGAACCGGCCTGCGGTCGGTGACGACGACGTCGGTGCGCCCGCGCACGGTGGACAGCCAGTCGCCGAACTCCTCCGAGTTGGACACCGTCGCCGACAGGCCGACGAGCGTGACGGATTCGTCGAGGTTGAGGATGACCTCCTCCCACACGGGGCCGCGTTCGCGGTCGGCGAGGTAGTGGATTTCGTCCATGACCACGTGGCTGAGCCGGTTCAGCGTCGGCGACTGCGCGTAGAGCATGTTGCGCAGCACTTCGGTGGTCATGACGACGACGTCGGCGTCGCCGTTGCGGGAGACGTCGCCGGTGAGCAGGCCGACCCTGTCTTCGCCGTACACGGCGACGAGGTCGTTGTACTTCTGGTTGCTCAGCGCCTTGATGGGCGTCGTGTAGAAGCATTTGCCGCCGTCGTCGAGTGCTGCCCGGATGGCGAACTCGCCGACGACGGTCTTGCCGGCGCCGGTGGGGGCGCACACCAGAACTCCGCGCCCGGCCGCGATGGCGCGGCAGGCGCGGAGCTGGAAATCATCGGGGGCGAAGCCCAGTTCGGCGATGAAGTCGTCCAGAAGGGTCATGCTTCCAGAGTGTCATAGCGCGGGCTCGAGTGCCTCTGCGATGGCGAGTGCCTGCGGCAGCGCGTCGGCGCCCAGTTCCACCTCGAATGTCGAATGCCCCTCCGCGATGACAATGACCGGTGAAGCTAATGGCATCGTGCCGGGTCAGAAAGCGGTGTCGTGGGACAGGTGCGTGAGAAAAACCACCGCTGGCACAAATCATGGCCAGCGTGCCAGCCACGGCCCACAAAGTCCGTCCGGTTCAGTTACTCGGCGGCGTCTACTCCACGTGGCAATCGGACTCTTCGCGTTTCGGAGTGTGTAGCTGACCGCAGAGCTCGGCTGGGGGTGACACGACATGTAGGGGCCCTGGCCGGTACAAGATGAGAGCTACGACGCTTCGCTGGACCTAGCCGGATCAATCCACTTTAAAACGTGTAGAGCTGGTTCAACTCCCACGGCAGTCGTCCGCCATGTCAAGGTGTGACTTAGCTAGGGGTTGGTATCTGATGGCGGCTAGATCAAACGGGCTGAATGCCGACAGGAGCTGCTTAGCCTACAGCTCCCACCAAAGGTAGTACCACTTGCCGCCGTCCTTGAAGCAGGTGAGGGAAACGCCAAACCCCATGTTCGAGTACATGGTCCGATGACCCATGCACTTCCAGAATCCATCGAATGGGGCGGAGCGCTTCTTGGGGCCTTTCCGAAGCGTTTCGGCGGTCGGCAAACCTGCGACTGTGCTTGTGGCGGAAGCTCGCGGGCTGGGGGCAGACTGGGCCGATGCTAGGGCGGGAGTGCTGCCGGTAAGTAAAGCAACTGCGGCGACTGTTGAGAGCAGCCTTTTGTCAGGTTTCATTATCTGTGACCTTTGGTTTTGTAGTCCGAACAACGGTCAGGTCGAAGGCTACAGGACGCTATAGATAGCGTCAAGGGTTTAAGCTGTTAGCTGTCGTAAAAGATCGTATGGAAGTTAGGGTGACTCTAAGTCGGTGATTGAAGTAACTTATTGCAAGTTGGGAACGAGTGATGTTAGAACACTCCGCAAATCTAGCGAAAGAGCTTAATGCGAGCGGGAGAACGCAGTACGGCCGCGACGCCGGGTAGCGCAGGGCTAAAACCTGGTCGACCTTGACATGGATTCTGTCGCGGGCCAGTGATTTCTTAGGACGAGACCGTGTTTGGAGACCTTGTGGCTCGTAGTGGGGGCGCCACCTAGCGTTGAAGTTCTGCGAGAGGACCAGCTCCCATAACACATTCGTTTTTGGTGAGTGCTGAATCCGAGAGAATCGTTGGCGTGAGTTGGTGTGCTCTTGATCAACGTTCGCATCGGCATAGTGTTTGGGGTGCCGACGTCAGCTCTTCATCAAGGATCGATCGCGAAGGATCGCTCGCGCGTCTTCGAGTAACAGACTCTGTATGGGTGAAGCGTGCCCCGGTAGTCAGCTACTGCAACCTACCGGGGCGAGAACTGATGACAGCGCCCTCACAGAACGTCGTCGAAGTCCGACGACGAGCGGGTGGACAGGTCCGGCGTCACCTCGGCGGGCGGGGCGGCCGGCGGGGCCGGGCGCGAGTTGCGGGTGGTGCGGGTGCGCGGGCCCTGCGCCGGGGTGACACCGACCGTACCGCCGACGGGGGCGGTCGGCCCGACGGGTGCGGTGCCGCCGATGGCCGATGCTCCGCCGATCGGGGCGACGCCGTCCACGGGCGTGGTGCCATCGATCGAGTCCGGCGCCGACACCGAGGACGGGGCGTCGATTCCGCCGGGATCCCCGATGCCGCCCGACGAGGTGACCGGGCCCGACGCCACGTCGTCGTCGAGATCCATCCACTCCGGACGGTTGTTCTCGCGGCGCTTGTCGTTGATGCGCGCGAACTGGATGGCGAACTCCATCAAGATGCACAGCGACACTGCCATCGCGACCATGGAGTACGGCTCCTGCCCCGGGGTCATGAAGGCCGCGAAGATGAACAGCAGCAGGATGATCAGGCGCCGCTTCTCCTTCATCGTCTCGTACTTGAGTACGCCCACAACATTGAGCATCACGATGAACAGCGGCAGTTCAAAGCTCACGCCAAACACGAGGATCAGCCCAAGTATGAAGTTGAAGTACCGTTCGCCGGTCAGCGCGGGAATCTGCGCGTTGTCACCCACTTGGAGCAGGAAGTCCAAGCCAACATGCACAACGAAGTACGCCAGCACGGCACCGGCCACGAAAAGCAGGGCGGCAGCGGTGACGGCGACGAACGTGTTGCGACGTTCCTTCCGCACCAGGCCCGGGGTGATGTACGCCCAGATCTGGTAGAGCCAGAACGGCGCGGAGATGACCAGGCCCGCAATCGCGCCGACCTTCAGGCGCAACAGGAACATCTCGAACGGGCTCGTCGCCAGGAGCCGGCATTCGCTGCTGTCGGCACCGCCGAACCTCTGTTCCGCGGGAAGCTGGCAGTAGGGCTCCTTGAGGAGCTCGCCCAGCGACTTGAAATGCGCGGGGCCGAAGGTCGCGTCACCGAAGGGCAGCTTCCACGGGCCCAGGGTGAAGGAGAACTGGTACCACGTGAAGCCGACGATCGTGCCGACGAGAATGCCCGCGAGGGCCTTGAGCAACCGGGAACGCAGTTCCTGGATGTGCTCGACGATCGACATGACGCCCTCGGGATTCCGCTTGTTCCGCTTGCGGGCCCGGGGGCGTTTCGTGGGCGCGGTCACGGCGGACTAGCGCTGATCGTCGATGTTCGGCTGCTGCGGCGGGTACTGCTGGTACTGCTGCGGCTGCGCCTGCGGGGTCTGCGGCTGCTGGTACGGCTGCGTGTACGGCTGCTGCGGCTGCGCCTGCGGGGCCTGCTGAATGGCCTGCTGCTGCGGAGCCTCCGGCTGCTCGTCGTCGTTGCGCATTTCCTTGACCTCGGACTTGAAGATGCGCATCGAGCGGCCCAGCGAACGGGCGGCGTCGGGAAGCTTCTTCGCGCCGAAGAGCAGGATCAGGACGACTGCGATGATGATGAGCTCGGTGGGGCCGAGATTCGGCATCCGCTTCACCTTTCGGGGCTGTTGGATCTTTTGGGCTTCGGGGTACGTGGATCGGAAAATTCGCCGGTCCGGCGTCACCCGTTGGTCGGGTTTTCACCATACGCAAGGAGACCCCTGCGCGCGCGTTCCGCCACGGCCTCTGGCAACGATACCGGGTCGACGGCCTTCACGCCCGGCCAGCGGCGCAGCAGGAATCCGATGGTCCGTTCGGCGTTGGCGGCGGGCACCCATGCGGGGTGGGGGCCGCCTTCGACGAAGCCGTCGTCGCCTTGGTCGTACATCCACGCCACCGGGTCGTAGTCGGCGACCCACGTGGCGTCGGCGTCGACTTCGACCTGCGCCCACAGGCCGTCGTCGGCGAGGAATCCGTGCGGGTCGTCGGGCGTGAATTCGGGGATGTCGTGCCGATTGGCGGTTTGTCCGGTGTCGACAGCGGCGAGCATGCGGTCGATGCGGAAAGACTTGACGACGGGGCCCGCCGCCCCTTCGCCCGCCGGTTCCGGTGCCGTGTCCGGATGAGCGTCGGGGTCTTCGTCGTGGCGGTCGACGGCCTTGAGGTAGGGATCGTCTTCGACCATGACCAGCGACACCGGGTCGACTCTGCGAACGCGCCGTTTTCCGGAGGCGGTGCGGTAATCGATCTCCAGCACGTGGCCGTCGGCGATCGCCGCGCGCACGGTGGCGAGGATTTCCGCGTGGGCGACGTCGGCTGTGGCATGCGGTGTGGTGTCGGCCACCGCGGCACGCCCGGGCGCGCCGGCGCGCAGTTTCGCGGCGGCCGAACGGACGACCTCGGGGTCGCGCTGCATCGGCGACGACTCGAGGGTCTCCAACGACAGCAGCATCGCCGACATCTCCTCCTGCGTCAGGTGCGCGGGCTCGGCCAGCAGGTCAACGGCGGGAGTGACCTTGGCGGAGTTTCCCTTGCGCTCCACGCGGAACGCGGCCTTGCCCGGCACGCCGGGAAGTTCGAGTTGCGCCAGAAACTTCAGCGCGTCGTTGAGCTGGCCGTAGCCGATGCCCAGGTCGGCCGATGCCTCGGTGAGTTGCCGTACCTCGGTGAAATACGGCACCAGCGCCAGCGTTCGGCTCCACGACAGTTCGGCTGCATTGTCCCGCCGGCTCATCGGTGCTCCTCCCCCGCTGCATTGGTCGACGCTGCATTGGTCGACGCCGCGTCGGTCGATGTTGCGTTGGCCGATCCGCCATCGGCGGCGACGATCGCGCGCAGCCGGGCGACGATCTCGTCGCGCACCTCGGCGGGTTCCTCCACGATGAGGTCCCCGGCGTGCTCGAGACCGATGTCCATCAACTCCGCGGTCGTCAGCGGCCCGATCTCGTACCGGCCGTCTCCGAGTTCCCGGGCGCCGGCGAGAACGTCGGCGCACGAGTCGGGAGACGCGTCGTCGTCAAGCTTCACGACGGCGCGCAGCGGCGCGGCACCCCGATTGAGCGCGCGTTCGGCGATCGCCTGCACGTCGCCGTCGGGAAACGGTTGCGCCGCATCGACGTCGGTGACCGTGATGTCCCGCATGCGGGCGATGCGGAACACGCGCACGGCGTCGCGATCGACGTCGTGGCCTACCACGTACAGGCGTCCCTTGAGGTTGACCATCTGCCACGGCTCGATGGACCGCTGGACCTCCTCGCCGAAAATCTGCGGGGCGTAGAAGAACTCGATGCGTTTGCGCGGCGGCTGCGTCGCCCGGTTCAGCGCCGCGAACTGCTCCCGGTCCAGCGTGATGCGGTCGCCGAAGATGATGGTGCCGCGGCCGTCGACGAGATTCGACCGCTGCGCCACCGGCGCCAGCTTCGCCCAGGCGTCGCGGGTCACCTCGCCGAGCGACTCGTCGCTGAACGCCACCTGCGACGCCATCGCCAGAACCCCGGCCTCCTCCTCGGTGAAACCTGGATCCTCGTCGCGCCACGTCGAACGGTCCAGCCGCAGGATGTCGTTGTCGTCCCACGTGACCGTGATTCCGCCTGCGGCCAGTGCCGGAACGTCGTCGCGCAGATACCGGTCCGCCGAGTCGCCCGCGACCGTGTTGTAGCCGCGGACCGTGCGCAGGATCCAGTCCTTGCGCAAACCTTCCGGGTTGTCGGCCAAGGCGAGCAGAAGGCTGACCAGGCGCGTGCGCACCGCGGAAAACGTCTGCTCCTTCGCCGGCTCGTCGGCCTTCGCGCCGGTGCGCGGATTCGGCGTCATGCGCCCGTCCCCTCGCCGGAGGTGGCGTCGCCGTCGCCGTCCCCGGGAGCTGCGAGCGCCTCCAGGTGCGCCACCAGCTCGTCGACCGCCGGATCGGAGGTGGCGAAGGGATCGTCGACGACGACCATTTGCGGTTCCTCGCCGGAAATCTTCAGATGCGTCCAATCCACCACCGTCTGGGCTCCGGCGGCGCGGGCGGCGGCGAGGAACCGGCCCCGCATCACCGCGCGCGTCGTGGCCGGCGGGTGGACCATGGCCTCCTCGACGTCGGCGTCGGTGACCCACCGGGACACCGAACCCCGCGACTCCAGCAACCGGAAGATGCCGCGGCCGGGCCGGATGTCGTGGTAGGCCAGGTCGATCTGCGCCAACTTCGGGTCGGCGATGTCCAGGCCCCGGTCCATGAAGCGCCGCAGCAGCGACCACTTGATGGCCCAGTCGATGTCGCGGTCGATGGTCGACCAATCGCCGGACTCGACCGCGTCGAGCACGCGGCCCCACAGCTCCACCAGACGCGCCAGCTCGGCGTTGGGCGTGCCGCCGCCGGAGTCGTCGCGACGCTCCAGCCACGACGTCGCCGCCGCGAGGTACGCCCGCTGGATCTCCAGCGCCGACGCCTCCGACTTCGACGCGCCGACACGCAGCGGAATCGGCGCGGTGCCCGTCATGTCACGGCTGACCAGACGGATCGCCTTGATCTCGTTGGCCACCTCGAAGTCGGGCAGGTCCACGCCGGCTTCGATCATCTCCAGCACCAGCTGGGTCGAACCGAGCTTGAGCGCCGTGGTCGTCTCCGACATGTTCGAATCGCCGACGATGACGTGCAGGCGACGGAACCGATTCGAGTCGGCGTGCGGCTCGTCGCGGGTGTTGATGATCGGCCGCGACCGCGTCGTCGCACTGGACACGCCGTCCCACACGTGGTCGGCGCGCTGCGAAAAGCAGTACTGCTCCGGCTCGTCCTCGTAGGGGCTGCCCGGGTAGGGCCGCGCGATCTTGCCGGCGCCGCACAGCAGCTGACGGGTCACCAGGAACGGCAGCAGCAGCTTCGACAGGGCCTTGAGCCCCATCGACCGGCCGACCAGGTAGTTCTCGTGGCAGCCGTAGGAGTTTCCGGCGGAGTCGACGTTGTTTTTGAACAGGAAGACCTTGCCGCCGATGTCTTCGCCGACGAGCCCGGCCTCGGCCTGCGCCGCCAGGTCGTCGAGAAGCCGCTCCCCCGCCCGATCATGGGCGACCAGCTGCGACACCGAATCACATTCGGCGGTGGCGAACTCGGGATGGCTGCCGACGTCGAGGTACAGGCGGCCGGCGTTGCCGGTGAAGATGTTCGTCGCACCGTATTCCTCGATGACCGGCCGGAACATGAACCGGGCGATCTCGTCGGGCCCCAGGCGGCGTTCGCCGTCGAGGGTGCACGTGATGCCGTACTCCGTCTCCAGGCCCGCGATGCGCCGGGTCAACGCCGCCGCGGCACCACCGCCGTCCATGCCCACCGCGTCGGCCACGGTTTACTCGCCGCCCTTCTGCACGTAGGAGCGGACGAACTCCTCCGCGTTGTTTTCCAGCAGGCCGTCGATCTCGTCGAGCAGATCGTCGGTGGAGTCGATGTGGGCCTGCGCCTGGCCGCCGCCGGAGATCTCGTCGATCTCGTCGTCGCCGCCGGAACCGCCGCCGCCCTGGATCTGGCCGCCCTTGATGTCCGCCATGGTGCTCTCCTCGTGTTCGTTGCCGTCGTTTGTCTATTGCCGTTGCTTGTTCTCGCCGTCGCGCGGTTCGTCGCCCGCGCGTCGTGGCTCTACCGGGTCAATCCTGCCAGCCCGCGCTCCCGGAGACCGGCAACCAGGCTCGCGATGTCGGGGGACTCCTCCAGGAGCTTTCCGACGGTGTCCGCCCCCAGTCCGGAGACGTCGCTCAGCGACAGTTTGACCATTTCATCGCCCACGTCGACGATCGCGCTGTCCCAGCTGGCCGCGGCGACGTCGTCGCTGAAGCGGCGCAGCAGCCCGCCGCGCAGGTAGGCGCGGGTTGTTTCGGGCGCGTGGGTGATGGCGCGTTCGACTTCGGCGTCGTCGACGATGGTGCGCATGGCGCCGCGGCGCACGAGCGCGTGGTACAGACCCCGGGCCGGGTCGATGTCCGAGTACTGGATGTCGATGAGCGCCAGTTTCGGGTGATCCCAGCCGATGCCGGCCCGGGCGCGCAAGCCCTCCATGAGCTTGAGTTTCGCGGTCCAATCCAACAGGTGGGCCGTGGACAGCGGATCCGCTTCGAGCAGGTCGAGGACCTCGCCCCACAGCTTGACGACGTGCGCCGCCGACTTCACGCCGGTCGCGCCGGTGGCCTCGTCCGACTTCGCCGCATACGGGGCGACGCGCTCGAGGTAGCGGCGCTGGATCTCGATGGCCGTCAGGTGCGTGACGTGGTCGTCGAGCTGCAGCTTCACCGTGCACGTCAGGTCGCGGGACACGCGCTGGACGTCGGAGACCGGATCGCGAAGCGCAAGGTCGGAAAAGTCGACCCCGTCCTCGATGGCGTCGAGCACCAGCGACGTGGTGCCCAGCTTCAGCAGCGTCGCCGTCTGCGACAGGTTGGCGTCGCCGATGATCACGTGCAGCCGTCGCCAGTGGTCGGCGTCGGCGTGCGGCTCGTCGCGGGTGTTGATGATGCCGCGGTTGAGCGTCGTCTCCAGCGACACCTCGGTTTCGATGTAGTCGGCGCGCTGCGAGATCTGGAACCCGGGCTCCTGGCCCTTCTGCCCCAGCCCGACGCGCCCGGAACCGGTGAACACCTGCCGGGTGACGAAAAACGGCGTCAGGCCCGCGATGATCGCGTCGAAGTCGGTGTCCCGCCGGAACCGGTAGTTCTCGTGCGCCCCGTAGCTGGCGCCCTTGCCGTCGACGTTGTTGCGATAGATCTTCAGCTCGACCGGCTCGGCGTCGTCATCGGAACCGCCCGATCCGTCGCCCGCCTCGCCGTCCGCCGCGTCGGCCGTCGCGCCGCGCCCGGCCAGCTGCGCCGCCTCGAGCATGATCCGGTCCCCGGCGAGGTCCGCCACCAGCGCGTCGTACGCCAACGTCGTCTCCGGCGCAGAATACTCCGGATGGGCGTGGTCGACGTAGAACCGCGCCCCGTTGACCAGGATCAGGTTCGCCGCGCCCAACGCATTGGGGTCGACGACCGGTGCCATGCGGTACCGGCGCAGGTCGAAGCCGCGGGAATCGCGCAACGGCGACTCCGGTTCGTAATCCCACCGGGTGCGGCGGTCCAGCCCTCCCGAGTGCTCCTCGGCATACGCCAGCACGGCCTTCGTCGACGTCAGGATCGGGCTGAGCTCCGGCTTGCCCGGCGACGTGATGCCGTATTCGATTTCGGTGCCCACTACGCGCGCCATGTGCCGCTCCTACTCTCCCGCGCCCTCGCGCGGACCGTCGTCAAGCGAAAAACCCCGCCCCGAATCCGACGCCGATCCGAGCACCCCGAACTCGGCGTCCTCGTGGACGTGCTGATGCTGGATGACCTGCACGTCGACGACGCGACCCGTCGGCCGGCCCGAAATGCGGGCCCACTCGTCCGGATTCGACGTGTTGGGCAGATCCTCGTTCTCGGCGAACTCCTCGCCCACCGCACGCAGCAGATGCTCCTCGGTGATGCCCTCGCCGGCACCGGAAATGACCGCCTTGATGGCGTGCTTCTTCGCGCGGTCGACGATGTTGGCGATCATCGCGCCCGAATTGAAGTCGCGGAAGTACAGCATCTCGCTGGACCCGTCGGCGTAACGGATGCGCACGTACTCGTTTTCCGGGCTCGTCCGGTACATCCGCTCGACCACCGAATCCGTCAACGCGGCCACCAGCTCCTCGACGCCGCCGTGGCGTTCGATCTCCGCGGCCGAATACGGCAGGTCCGGCGTCAGGTACTTGGTGAAGATGTCCTTCGCCGCCTCCTCGTCGGGGCGCTCGATGCGGATCTTCACGTCCAGTCGGCCCGGGCGCAGGATCGCCGGGTCGATCATCTCCTCGCGGTTCGACGCGCCGATGACGATGACGTTTTCCAGCCCCTCCACGCCGTCGAGCTCCGCCAACAGCTGCGGAACCACCGTGTTCTCCATGTCCGAGCTCACGCCCGAACCGCGGGTGCGGAAAATCGAGTCCATCTCGTCGAAGAAGACGATGACCGGGCGGCCGGCCTCGGCGATGTCGCGGGCGCGGTCGAAGATCAGGCGGATCTGCCGCTCCGTCTCGCCGACGAACTTGTTCAGCAGCTCCGGGCCCTTGACGTTGAGGAAGTACGACTGCGCCCGGCGCGCCTCCTCCTCCGAGTGGCCCTGGTTCAGGGCGATCTTGCGGGCCAGAGAATTGGCCACCGCCTTGGCGATGAGCGTCTTGCCGTTGCCGGGCGGGCCGTACAGCAGCACGCCCTTCGGGGGCCGCAGCCGGTAGCGGGTGAACAGCTCCGGGTGCAGGAACGGCATCTCCACCGCGTCGTGGATCTGCGCGATCTGCCGCTTCAGGCCGCCGATGTCGGAGTATTCGACGTCGGGGATTTCCTCCAGCACGAGGTTTTCGACCTCGGCCTTCGGGATCACCTCGAAGGCGTGGCCGGACTTGCGGTCGATGAGCACCGTGTCGCCGACCTTCGCCTGCAGGTCGCCGGCGAGCTTTACGACGAACTCCTCCCCATGGTGGTCCGTCGCCAACACCCGCTTCCGGTCGGGCAGCGTTTCGCGCACCAGCGCGAGGTCGCCGTGGTCGGGGTAGCCGCAGTCCTCGACGACGAGATTGCCGTCGGTGAGGCGGACCATCGTGCCGGGCTTGAAGTCGGCGACGTCGAGGCTGCGCAGGACGTTGAGCCGCATGCGGCGGTTGCCCGTCCACACCTCCGCCGCCTGCGCGGGCCGGCTCGACCCGCCGGTCTGCTCGATCGGGCCGTTCGGGTCGTCGATCTTGCCCTTCGCGGGTTCCAGGAAGATGCCGTACGTGCTCGGCGGATTGGTCATCTGCTCGAGGTCCTGGCGCAACAGCGTCAGCTGGTCGCGCGACTCGCGGAGCAGCTCCACGAGCTTTTCGTTGCGCGCGCCCAACGTGCGGTTCTTCTGCCGGAGATCGCGGATGGTGTCGGCGGGGGTGGTCATGAATCCCAGGTTACTCACCCGAAGATCGGGATATGGCGCTACCTCTGGTTGCGGCGCTGCGGGCGCGGGGGCACTGTGCCGTCGGCCAGGCGGCGGGCCCACACCAGGAAGGCGGTGTGCGCCTGCATGCGGTGGGCGGGGCGGACGGACAGCTCCTTGACGTTCCAGTCGCGCACCAGCGATTCCCAGGCGCGCGGCTCGGTGAAGCACTTCTGGTTGCGGATGCCCTCCATGACCTTCATCAGCTGCGGCACGGTGGCGACGTAGACCATGAGCACGCCGCCGGGCTGCAGCAGCGCCGATGCGGCGTCGAGGCATTCCCACGGGGCGAGCATGTCCAGGATGATGCGGTCGACCGGGCCGCCGAGGTCTTCCTGCGTCACCTCGGACATGTCGCCCAGGCGCAGGTGCCAGTTGTCGGGCTTGTCGCCCAGGAATTCGACGACGTTGCGTTCGGCGTGTTCGATGTGGTCTTCGCGGATTTCGTAGCTGAACAGGGTGCCGTCCGGGCCGATGGCCCGCAGCAGGTTCAGGCTCAGGGCGCCGGAGCCTGCGCCGGCTTCCAGGACGCGGGCGCCGGGGAAGATGTCGCCTTCGACGATGATCTGGGCGGCGTCTTTCGGGTAGATCACGGCGGCGCCGCGGGGCATGGACAGGATGTAGTCGACCAGCAGGTGGCGCATGGCCAGGTAGACGGTGCCTTCGGCGGAGGTGACGGTGGTGCCCTCGTGCGCGCCGATGAGGTCGTCGTGGGCGATGGCGCCGCGGTGGGTGAAGAACTGCCCGCCCTTTTCCAGCGTCACCGTGAAGTGCCGGTTCTTCGAGTCCGTGAGTTGGACGCGATCGCCTTCCTGGAACGGGCCGCTGTCTGCCATGTGTCTGATCCTCGCTGCATCGTCTGCGGTCGGTGGCGGGGTGCGGCGGTTGGATCCGTGCCCCGGGTTAACCTGGCCAGTATGCCCGAAAATCCCCTGCACTCCGATTCGACTTCCGCTGGGTCCGCTTCGGCGGCGTCTGCTCCGGATGAGGCCGCCGCCCCCGCGTCGCCGTCCCCGAATGCCCGACGGGGGCTTGCGCTGTCGCCGTCGCGGGCGGGCGACTACCGGCAGTGTCCGCTGAAGTACCGGTTCCGGGCGATCGACAAGTTGCCCGAGCCGTCGACCGTCGCGCAGGTCAAGGGCACGCTCGTTCATGCGGTTCTCGAGGACATGCATGCGCGGCCCCGGGAGGAACGCTCGTACCCGGCGGCCGTCAAGCAGCTCAAACCCACGTGGCGGCGGATGCTTGACGACGACGCCGACGGCGAACTCGCCCGGCTCGTGCCCGAGGAGTCGCTGTTCGATTTCCTCGTCGAATGCCGTGGTCTGCTCAAGGGGTACTTCATCATGGAGAACCCGACGGGCTTCGATGCGGCGGAGATCGAGAAATTCGTGCAGATGACGCTCGGCGTCGATGCCGGTGCAGGCGGGGGCGTGCCGGTGCGCGGTTTCATCGACCGCGTCGACGTCGCCCCCACCGGGCAGGTGCGCATCGTCGACTACAAGACCGGAAAGAAGCCCCACCCGCGTTTCCAGGACGAGGCGCTGTTCCAGATGCGGTTCTACGCCCTGGTGTGGTGGCGGTTGACCGGCCACGTCCCCGAGCAGCTGCGGCTGATGTACCTGAAGGTCGCCGACGACCTGACGCATTCGCCCACCGCCGGGGAACTCGAGCGTTTCGAGGGGGAACTCGCGGACCTGTGGGCCGCCATCGTCCGCGACGGCGAGTTCGGCGACTTCCGTCCGAAGAAGTCGAAGTTGTGCGGCTGGTGTTCTTTCCAGGAGTTGTGCCCGGCGTTCGGCGGCACCCCGCCCGAGTACCCCGGATGGCCGGGGGCCCACGGCGAGTAGGCGCGCCGGGCGGTCGCCCCATCACCGTCGTCGACCGTGCGTGAGATTGCGCACACCGCGGGGCGCCCGCCTTGGGGTTTGCATGAGCACTGCAATATTCTGGGGTGGCTGACAGGGGGACGCGAACGTCGTAAAGCAGCGGCGTAAAGCACTGGACGAGCACCGAACGCGGCGCGTCCGCGAACCCCGCCGACACGACGACGAAAGAGGGGCCGCCCCGCATGGCGACATTCCTGTACAAGGTGGGCCGGTCGGCCTACCTCCATCGATGGCGATTCATCGCCGTCTGGCTGCTGCTGATTCTCGGCGCCGGCACCGCCGCCGCGACGCTGACCCAACCGATGAGCAACACCTTCACCATCGAAGGCCTCGAGTCGGTGGAGACCCAGGAACGAATCCAGGAGCGCTTCCCCGGCGAGGGCAACGCGCTCGACGCGCCCACCGGCACCGTGGTCATCCAGGCCCGCGACGGCGCCGCACTCACCGACCCCGACGTCTCCGCCGAAGTCGACGCATTCGTCGCCGACCTGCGCGGGCTCGACGTGCTCGCCGACACCGACGCGCTGGTCTCCCCCGTGCTCGCCGCCGGCGGCGTCGCCCAGCAGATGAACGAGCAGTACGCCGGCCAGGGCGTGCCGCAGGAGCAGATCGACGCCAACATCGCCGCCGTGTCCCCGCTGTCCGCGGACAAGGCCACCGGCACGGTCACCGTCACCTTCGACGCCGAGGGGGCGATGGGCGTCACCGGCGACGCCAAGGACGCGTTCGCCGCCGTCGTCGACGACCATGACGACGGCGCACTGGACATCTCCTACGCCGGCAACGTCTTCCAGACCAACGAGCTGTCGTTCGTCTCCGAGCTGGTCGGCATCGCCGTGGCCGCGATGGTGCTCATCATCACCTTCGGTTCCTTCGTCGCCGCCGGGCTGCCCCTGTTGACCGGCGTCATCGGCGTCGGCATCGGCATCGCGGGCGTGTACGCGGCGACGTCGGTCACCGATTCCATCGCGTCGATGACGCCCACGCTGGCCGTCATGATCGGCCTGGCGGTGGGCATCGACTACGCCCTGTTCATCCTGTCCCGTTTCCGCAATGAGCTGGTGCTCCACGTCGGCGGCAACGACCTCGAGCCGAAGGAGCTTGCCGACGAACTGCTCGGAATCCCGTTCCGCCAGCGGGCCCATTTGGCGGGGCTCGCCGTCGGCAAGGCCGGTACGGCGGTGGTGTTCGCGGGCATGACCGTCATCATCGCGCTGGTCGCCTTGTCGATCATCGGCATCGACTTCCTCACCGCGATGGCGTTTTCCGCCGCCGCGACCGTTTTCATCGCCGTGCTCGTGGCCGTCACGCTGTTGCCGGCGATCCTCGGCGCGGTGGGCACGAAGGTCTTCGCGGCCCGTGCTCCGTTCGTCAAGGCGCCGGACCCGGAGGACGAGAAGCCGACCATGGGCCTGAAGTGGGTCCGCATGATCCGCGCCCGCCCGGTGGTGTTCCTCCTCGGCGGCGTCATCATGCTGGCGCTCGCCGCGATTCCGGTCACCCATCTGCGCCTGGCCATGCCCTCCGACGGGTCCGCGGCTCCGGGCACCCCCAACCGCACCGCCTACGAGACGATCGACGAGGCCTTCGGTCCCGGCCGCAACGCGCCGATGGTCGCGCTGGTGGAGGTCGGCGACTCCTCCGCCGCCGACGTCGATCCCGCGCAGCTGCCCATGATCCACGCCCAGGCGGCGGCCCACATCCAGGGCATCGACGGGGTGGTCAACGCTCAGGTCGTCGGAATCTCCGAGGACGGCGCGGCCGCGCAGGTCCTGATCACCCCCGAGGTCGGCGCCACCGATCCGCGTGCCGCTGAGGTGCTGGAGAACATCCGCGCGGGCGAGACCTCCTTCGAGGAGGAAACCCCGGCCACGTACTCCGTCACCGGCGTCTCCCCCATCTACGAGGACATTTCCGAGCGCCTGTCCGACGTTCTGGTGCCGTACGTCGCCATCATCATGGTGCTGGCGTTCCTGCTGCTCATGGTCGTGTTCCGTTCGCTGTGGGTGCCGCTGCTGGCGGCGCTTGGCTTCGGACTGTCGGTCGCCGCGACCATCGGCCTGACCGTCGCCCTGTGGCAGGAGGGCTGGCTGGGCATCGTGTCCGACCCGCAGCCGCTGATCAGCTTCCTGCCGATCATGCTCATCGGCATCGTGTTCGGGCTGGCCATGGACTACCAGGTCTTCCTGGTCACCCGCATGCGCGAGGGCTGGGCGCACGGCAAGACCGCGGGCAACGCGACGGCCAACGGCTTCAAGCACGGCGCCCGCGTGGTCACCGCGGCGGCGCTGATCATGATCTCGGTGTTCGCGGCGTTCATGCTCATGGACGAACCTTTCATCAAGGTCATGGGCTTCGCCCTGGCCCTGGCGGTGCTGCTCGATGCGTTCATCGTCCGCATGACCATCATTCCGGCGACGATGTTCCTGCTCGACGAGCGTGCCTGGAAGATCCCGGCATGGCTGGACAAGGTGCTGCCGAAGGCGGACATCGAAGGCGAGTCGCTCGACGTCGCCGCCCCGCCCGCCACGCCGGTGGAAAAGGTCGATTCCGCCGATTCCGGGGCCTGATACGTTCAACGGGAACACGCCCGATCGCGCGGGCCCTCCGCGCGGGCGACGGCGAGGAACGGAAGGGTGCGGGGCCATGTCCGGACTGCGCGAGCAGAAGAAGCTGCAGACCAAGAACAGCCTGGCCACGGCGGCGGTGGAGCTGCTGGTGGCCGAAGGCGACGAGGGTGCCACGGTCGCGGCCATCGCGTCGCGCGCCGGGGTGTCCACCCGCACGTTCCACAATTATTTCGCCGCCCGCGAGGACGCCTTCCTGCACTTCATCGAGGAAAAGATCGACGGGTGGGAAGCGGCGATGCGCTCGGCCCCGGCGGACCAGTCGCCGTTCGAGGTGCTGCGCGGCATCATCGTCGCGATGTACGACCGGCCCGTCGAGGACATCGCGTCGGTGCCGAATCTGGTCACCGTCGCCGAGCACGTCATCGTGGGGCTCGGCCCGGACGGCGGTGACCGCGCGCACCGCATTTTCCGGGGGCTGCGCGGGGCGATCGTCGAGCGGTCGGGCGGCGGGCTGTCCCCGTTCGAGGCTCAGACGCTCATCCACATGTGCCTGTCGGCGTCGAGCGTGGTGTTCGAGGCGGTGCGAGACGGCGAACTCGCCGCCGGCCGCACCACGCAGCAGATGCTTGACGACGCCTTCTCGTTCATCTCCGCCGGCATCGACTGAGAGACGGCCGAAGACCGGTTCAGTCGACGGCGCCCCCGGCATCGGCATCGCGCCCGGCATCGTCGTCAAGCCCCAGCTCGGACAGGCGGGTCTCCCCCGCCACATAGCGCTTGCCGCGGTACTCCGGGTGCATGAGGTTGTCGGTGGACAGGACGCGATCGAGTTCGGCTTCGTCGAGAAGCCCCTTCTCCAACACCAACTCGCGCACGCCCCTGCCGCCGGCGGCGGCCTCCCGGCCGATCATGTCTCCCTCGTGGTGGCCGATGACCGGGTTCAGGTACGTCACGATGCCGATGGAATTGTCCACGTACGCCCGGCACACGTCCGCGTTGGCGGTGATGCCCTCGATGCACAGGGTCCGCAGGGTCTTCGACGCGCGGCGCAGCAGGGACATCGACTCGAACAGGCACTGCGCGATGACCGGCTCCATCACGTTGAGCTGCAGCTGCCCCGCCTCCGCGGCCATCGACAACGTCAGATCGTTGCCGAAGACTTTGAAGCACACCTGGTTGACCACCTCGGGAATGACCGGGTTGACCTTCGCCGGCATGATCGACGACCCCGCCTGCCGCTCGGGCAGGTTGATCTCGTTGAGGCCCGCGCGCGGCCCGGAGGACAGCAGACGCAGGTCGTTGCACATCTTCGACAGCTTCATCGCCGCGCGCTTGAGCGCCGAATGGGCGTTGACGTAGCCGCCGGTGTCCGACGTCGCCTCGATGAGGTCCTTCGCCGACGACACCGACAGGCCGGTGACCTCGCCGAGCGCCTGCACCACCGCCTGGCGGTACCCGGACGGGGCGTTGACGCCGGTGCCGATCGCCGTCGCCCCGAGATTGACCTCCAGCAGATTGTCGGCGGCCTCCTGGATGACCGCGTGCTCTTCGGCGAGGTTGTTGGCGAACGCGTGGAACGCCTGCCCCAGCGTCATGGGCACGGCGTCCTGCAGCTGCGTGCGGCCCATCGTGATGATGTCGTTGAACTCGTCGCCCTTGGCGTGCAGCGCGTACTCGAGCTCGTCCATCTCGGCCATCAGACCGGTCATGGCGATGTGCACCGCCAGCCGGAACCCGGTCGGGTAGGCGTCGTTGGTGGACTGGCACTGGTTGACGTCGTCGTTGGGGTTGACCACGTCATAGCGGCCGCGCGGGAAGCCGAGGTACTCCAGGGCGAGGTTGGCGATGACCTCGTTGGTGTTCATGTTCACGCTGGTGCCGGCGCCGCCCTGGAACAGGTCGATCGGGAACTGATCCATGCAGCGGTGGTTGACCAGCACCTGGTCGCACGCCCAGATGATCGCGTCGGCGACGTCGGTGGGAATGGTGTGGACGCGGCGGTTGGCGATCGCCGCGGCCTTCTTCACCATCACCATGCCCCGGATGAACTCCGGGACGTCGTTGACGGTCGTGCCGGAGATGGGAAAGTTCTCGACGGCGCGCAAGGTGTGGATGCCGTAGTAGGCGTCGGCGGGGACTTCGCGCTGACCGAGCAGATCGGTTTCGGTGCGAGTGGCGGACGTTCGGTGCGTGTTCGTATCGGGGCCCATGCCTACGACTGTACGTGTGCGGCGCAAAAAACGCTGGTCGGGCCCCGTTTTGCGCTAGATGCGGGCGATGCGGATGTCCGAGGCCAGGATCGCCTCCGCGCCGAGTCCGGCCAGCTGGTCCATCAGCGGGTTCGCGAGATCGCGGGGAACCATGGCGCGCACGGCGACCCAGTCCTCGTTGGCCAACGGCGACACGGTCGGACCGGACAGGCCCGGGGTGACGCGGGTCGCCGCCTCGAGGTTGGCGGTGCTGATGTTGTAGTCGATCATCATGTAGTTCTTCGCGTGCAGGATGCCGGTGAGGCGACCGAGGAAGACGCGCTGCGCCTCGGTGACCTCGTTGTCCCGGCGGCCCACGACGACGGCCTCGGAGTCGCACAGCGAATCGCCGAAGACCGCCAGCCCCTGCTTGCGCAGCGTCCGTCCGGTGGAGACGACGTCGGCGATGGCGTCGGCCACGCCCAGGCGGATGGAGATCTCCACCGCGCCGTCGAGGCGGATGACCTCGGCGTCGATGCCGCGGTTCTTCAGGTCCTCGCGCACCAGGTTCGGGTACGACGTGGCGATGCGCTTGCCCGCCAGGTCCTCCACCGTCCAGTTTTCGTTGGCCGGTGCGGCGTAGCGGAACGTCGACGCGCCGAAGCCGAGGGAAAGCACCTCGGTGACCGGGGCCAGCGAATCGGCGGCCAGGTCGCGGCCGGTGATGCCGAGGTCCAGGTGTCCGTTGCCCACGTAGACCGGGATGTCCTTGGGACGCAGGAAGTAGAACTCGATGTCGTTGGCCTCGTCGGCGACGGAGAGGCTCTTCGACTCGCCGCGGCCCGGGTACCCGGCCTCCTGCAGAATCTCCAGGGCGGCCTCGGACAGGGAGCCCTTGTTGGGCACTGCGACGCGCAGGGTGGTCACGATGTTGCTCCTCGTTGTTCGGTGCGGCGGGACGCTGCCGCGGTGGCCCGGGCCGCCTTCCCGCGGCCGGGCGCGCCGGCGTTTACAGGTACTTGTAGATGTCTTCCGGCGTCAGCCCGCGCTGCACCATGACGACCTGGGTCCAGTACATGAGCTGCGAGATTTCCTCGGCCAGCTCGTCGTCGGACTGGTACTCCGCGGCCATCCAGACTTCGGCGGCCTCTTCCACGATCTTCTTGCCCTGGAAATGCACGCCGGCGTCGAGCGCCTTGACGGTGCCCGACCCCTCGGGGCGGCTGGCCGCCTTGTCCTTCAGTTCCGCGAAGAGATCATCGAAGTTTTTCACGCGCACCATCATTCCACGCGCCCCCATGCGCCGCGACGGGAGGGTGGCCGGTGGGCGTCGGACGACCCCCGGGCGGGGCGGCGCCTCGGCTACCGGGACAGGCGGGCGTGGACGGCGCGGAGGTCGTCGAGGCTCCAGTCGCCGAGGTCGCCGTCGAGATGTTCAGCGGGAGGCGCGAATTCGGCGATCGCCTCGGCCGGTGGGGCGGCCTGCGGCATGGGCGCCCACAGGACGCGGCAGCCGGCGGCGATGGCGGAGCGGACGCCGGTGACGGAGTCCTCCAGCGCCAGGCAGTCGGCCGGGTCGACGCCGGCGATTTCCGCGCCGCGCAGGTACGGGTCCGGGGCGGGCTTGCCGGCGGGGACGTCATCTCCGCAGACGGTGTCGGTGAAGGCGTCGCGGCCCATCGCCTCGATGCAGTATTCGGCGACGCGGCGGCGGGTGTTGGTCACCAGCACCACCGGGATGTCGGCGTCGTGCGCTTCTTCGATGATGGAGCGCACGCCCGGGCGCCACTGGATGCCGCGTTCGGCGATGAGCTGCGCCACGCGGGACTCCATGAACTCGGATTCGCGGGCGATGACCTCGTCGGTGACCTCCACCCCGGCGTGCTCGGCGCAGATCGCGATGGTGTCCGGCAGGGTGTTGCCGATGCACTTCGCCCGCAGTTCGGGGGTCAGTCGCCGGCCCAGTCGTTCGGAAACGTCGTAGGTCGCCACCTCCCACAACGGTTCGGTGTCGATGAGGCTGCCGTCCATGTCCCAGAGAATCGCTCGCACCCCCGCCACGGTAGCCGGGGCGGACGAAAAGCGCCGGGCAGGTGGGCTTCCGGGTGTCCCGGTCGGCCGCGGTTCGCAGGTGCTTTACGACGGTCGGCGGTTGTCGCGCGCCGGTCGGCGGGGGCTTCACGACGATGCGTGGATACGTCACGACGGTTCGACCCCACGACGGTTCGACCCCAGTAACGTGTGTTCCGCATCACGTTAGCGGCGATTAACTGATAGCGTCACGGCATGGACAACAGCATCGGACACGACCACGCCGCCGAACGCTCCCCCGCCGACGGCTCCCCCGCCAACGTCGTCAAGCAAGGCAAGCCCGACACCCGCCCGCCGAAGCCCAACGCCCTCGGCGACCCCACCAAACACGACCGCATCAAGCAGATGGGGCTCGACCCCGCCACCGAAATCAACGCGTACTTCGAACACCTCGGCCAAGCCGACCCCGAGGAAATGGGCCTGCCCGAAGGCGAAACCATCGAACGCTACCGCCCCACCCTGCACACCTGGGGCCCCTGGGGCGCGTTCCAACACGGCGCTCCCCCGGCGGCGATCCTCACCCACGCCCTGCAACGCTGCCCCGGACTGCCCGACAGCATGCGCACCACCCGCGTCGCCGTCGACATCCTCGGCGCCGTGCCCTACACCGAAATGCGCACCCGCGCACGGATCACCCGGCCCGGCAAGCAGATCCTCAAAGTCGAAGCCGAACTGCTCGCCGAAGACCGCAACGGCAACTGGCGCGCCGTCGCCTCCGCCGCCGCCTGGCGCATGGCCGTCCTCGAAACCGACGAAGTGGAAAAGTCCTTCGCCCGCCCCATCCCCGGACCCGAGCAGGCCACCGTCGGCGGGCCGCTTTACGACGACTGGGACTGCGGCTACATCGACTCCATCGACATCACCAGCCTGCCCGACCCCGACGAACCCGACGGCCACCACCGCATCCACTGGGTGCGCACCGACAAGCCCATCGTCGCAGGCGACACCACCGACGGCGTCGAATACCTCATGAGCATGGTCGACGTCGCCAACGGCGTCGGCGCATCCCTCGACCCCCGCGAGTGGATGTTCATGAACACCGACCTCGTCGTCCACCTCCACCGCGAGCCGCGCGGCGAATGGATCGGCATCTCCGCCAAGGCCTCCATCGGCCCCGACGGCATCGGCATGACCGCCGCCGACCTCTACGACGTCCACGGCCCCGTCGGCCGCTCCATGCAAACCCTGCTGGTTAGGCCGCAGTCGACGTAGCGGGGCGGTAACCTCGTCGGCATGGCCCTCTCCGACGTCGCGCGCAAAACCGAACGAATGATCAACCGCGTGGGGCGGCAGCGGAAGTTGGCGAAGGGCTGGCGGCCCGCCATCACCGGGTTCTCCGGTTACGGGTCGGTCGATCGCGTCCACGTCCTCGGCCGCGTGCTCATGGAGGACCCGTATTCGGAACCGCAGACCGATATCCAGCGCGGGTGGCGGCAGTTCATCACCACGCAGGTCGGCGATCACCCCGTCACGGTCCGCGTCGGCGACCAGGTCGTCCACTCCAGGACCGACTCCAACGGATACATCGACGTCCTCGTCCTCGACCACGGCCTGGAGCCGGGGTGGAACGAGGTCACCATCGAGGCGCGCGATGCCCGTCCCGTGACGGCGCGCGTCCTCATCGTCGAGCCGTCGGCACGCATCGGCCTGGTGTCCGACATCGACGACACCGTCATGGTCACCTGGCTGCCGCGCGCGGTGTTGGCCGCCTGGAATTCGTGGGTGCGCCACACCAACACCCGCAAGCCGGTGCCGGGGATGGCCGAGTTTTACCGCGAGCTCCTGGCGGATCACCCGGGTGCGCCGGTGGTCTACCTGTCCACGGGCGCGTGGAATACCTTCGAGACGCTCGAGAATTTCCTCGCCGTCAACGGGCTGCCCGACGGCCCGATGCTGCTCACCGATTGGGGCCCCACCCCGACCGGATTGTTCCGTTCCGGCCAGGAGCACAAGCGGGTCCAGTTGCGGAACCTGTTCATCGATTTCCCGGACATCAACTGGATCCTGGTCGGCGACGACGGCCAGCATGACCCGCTGATCTACAGCGATGCGGTGTTCGAGCATCCCGACCGCGTCGCCGGCGTTGCCATCCGGCAGCTCTCCCCCGGCGAGCACGTTCTGTCGCACGGCACGGCGTCGGCGTTGGAGAAGATCGACGGCGACGACCGGCACGGTGCCCCGGTTATCCAGGGTGCCGACGGCCACGAGCTGCTGGAGAGGTTCCGCGCCCGGCCTTTCCCGCAGGTGACGGGGTCCGTGGAGCAGGACGGCCAGTAGCGCGGCTGCGTGGCGGGGCGGGTTCCGTGGAGCAGGGCGGCCGCTAGCGTCGGAAAGCCGTCAGTTCGGGGTCGGCCGGAAGCGCGGCCGTTTGGCGATGGTCAGAGCCGCCTTGTACGACAAATGCAGCCTCCCGATTTTCCGTCCTGGGGATTTACCTGCGTTCACTTGGGGTGAGGCTGCATTTGTCGTCTAACGGGGCCCGGCGTTGGGCAACGAGGCCCGGCGCCGGTTTGCGTGGGGGCGTCGGCGATTCCGTTCCGGTTCGAGTTGCTTTGCAACGCGCGGCCGGGCGGGTGCAGGCCCACGGGTGCGAGCAACCGTGCCGCCGCGGCCAACCGTGCGGTGGCGATTACCCGTGCGGCTGCGGCCAACCGTGCGGTGGCGATCAGCCGTGCCGCCGCGGCCAACCGTGCGGTGGCGGGCACGCACCGGGCCGGTGCTCCCCTACTCGTCGTCGAAATCGCTGAGTTCCCCGCGCACCATGGCCACGCGGGCGGCATTGGCGATGGCGACGATGTCGATGACCTCCTGGGCAATGGCGCCCATGATCGGCGTGAGCAGGCCGAACGCGGCCAGCAGCATGCCGATGGTGGACAGGCCCATGCCGCCGATGACCGACTGCAGGGCGATGCGGCGCATGCGGGCGCCGATGTGGATGAGGTCGTCGAGGCGTTCCAGGGAGGAATCCAGCACCACTGCGTCGGCCGCCTCCGCGGTGACGTCGGAGGTCGCGCCGAACGCGATGCCCGCCGACGCGGCCGTCATCGCCGGCGCATCGTTGATGCCGTCGCCGAGGAACAGGGTCGGTCCCAGCTTGGTGCGCTCACGGACGATCTCGAGCTTATCCTCGGGGCTGACTCCGCCGCGGACTTCGTCGATGCCGACCTTGTCCGCCAGTCGGCGCACCTCGGCTTCGCGGTCGCCGGAGATGATCATCATGTGCTCGACGCCGTGGTGCTTCGGCAGGTGGGCCACGAAATCCGATGCGGAGGTGCGGGGTTCGTCGCGGAAGGTGACGGTCGCGGCG
Source organism: Corynebacterium sp. HMSC11E11 (assembly GCF_001807025.1). NCBI lineage: Bacteria > Bacillati > Actinomycetota > Actinomycetes > Mycobacteriales > Corynebacteriaceae > Corynebacterium > Corynebacterium sp. HMSC11E11. The sequence continues at coordinate 85,323 of NZ_KV787152.1, forward strand.
TAGGCGTCGTCGAGCAGGATCACCGACTCCATGCCCATTTCCCGCTCGGGCAGCAGCGGCACGGACTCGGGGTCGATGTCGGCGAGTCCGGTGCGGTTGGTCAGGCGCAGCTCACGGCCGCCGACGACGCCGACGAGGCCCTGGCCCGGCTTCTCCGACACCGATTCCACGGTCGGCAGGTCCACGCCGCGCTCCTCCGCGTCGGCGACGATGGCGGTGGCCAGCGGGTGCTTGGAGTACTTTTCGACGGCCGCCGCCGCGGCCATCACCTCGTCGCGGTCCAGGCCGCGCGCGGTGGCCACGTCGGTGACGATGGGCCGGCCGTAGGTGAGGGTGCCGGTCTTGTCGAACATGACGGTTTCGACGCGGCCGACGTCTTCGAGCATCGCCGGGTTTTTGATGATGATGCCGCGCTTTGCCGACAGCGAGATCGCGCCGATGATGGCCACCGGCACGCCGATGAGCAGCGGGCACGGCGTCGCGATGACGACGACCGCCAGGAACCGCGTCGGGTCGCCCGACGCCACCCAGCCGATGACGCCGAGCGCCAGGGCCACCAGCGTGTACCAGGCGCCGAGGCGGTCGGCCATGCGGCGCATGGGCGGGCGGTTGTCCTCCGCGTCGCGCAGCACGCCGACGATCTTGGCGTAGCGGGAGTCGCCCGCGACCTTCTCCGCCCGCACGGTCAGGGCCGTTTCGCCGTTGACCGCGCCGGAGATCACTGACGAGCCCTTCGACTTCTTCACCACGTACGGCTCGCCGGTCAGGTAGGACTCGTCCATGGCGCCGTCGCCGTCGACGACCTCGCCGTCGACGGGGCACAGTTCATGCGGCAGAACCAGCAGCAGGTCGCCGACCTGCGCCTCGTCGGCGTGGATGTCGTCGACTCCGTCGGTGAGGTCCGCGCCGCGCAGGCGGTGGGCCACCGACGGGCTGCGCTTTGCCAGGGCGTCGAGGGTGGCCGACGCGCGTTTCGACGCCGCTTCCTCCAGCGCCTCGCCGCCGGAGAGCATGAGCACGATGATCGCGGCGACGAGCCATTCGCCCAGCAGCACGGCGGAGATGATGGACACCGCGGCGAGCATGTCGGCGCCGCCGCGGGCTTCGATGGCGCCCTTCACCACATCGATGGTCAGCGGGATGCCGCCGACGACCACCATGGCCACCAACGGCCAGTCGGCCGCCCAACCGTCGAGGCCGACGGCGAATTTCAGCACCAGGTGGATCGCGATGGCCGCCAACGTGGCCAGCGCCAACATTCCGTCGCGGGAGGAGGCGAATCCCCGCAACGCCTGCCCCGCCGTCGGTGATCCGGCGGGAGCGGTGTTCGCCGGTGACCGCGTTTCCGTTTTGGTGCTCACGCCACCATCTTTTGTGCCCATGACACCATTGTTGCCGGAAAAACCTGTCTTCACCAGCAAGTATGGGCTGGGCGGTTGTTGGTAACCGTGGCTTACCTGTCGTCGGCACCTCAGGCTTGCCGACGGTCCGTCGTAAAGCAAGCGGCCGCGCGGACCCGCATGCCCGGGTCCGCGCAAGCCCGCGGCGACCACCGCCGGGCCGCCGCCACCCGCCTACACGTTGAAGTACTTCGCCTCCGGGTGATACAGCACGAACGCGTCGGTGGACTGCTCCGGATGAAGCTGAAGCTCCTCCGACAGTTCCACGCCGATGCGCTCCGGCCGCAGCAACTCCACCAGCCCACGCCGCGACTCCAGATCCGGGCACGAGCCGTAGCCGAAGGAATAGCGGGCGCCCCGGTACTTCAGGTCGAAGAAATCGCGGGTGTCGTCGGAGTCGTCGCGTGCTGCGGTGGTGCCGTCGGAAAACGCCAGCTCCGAACGGATCCGCTGATGCCAGAACTCCGCCAGCGCCTCCGTCAACTGCACGCCGATGCCGTGGACCTCGAGGTAATCGCGGTACTCGTTGGCGGCGTAGATTTCGTTGGCGAAATCCGCGATCGGCTGACCCATGGTCACCAGCTGGAACGGCATGACGTCGACCTGCCCCTCCTCGATCGCCCGCGTGCGGGAACGGATGAAGTCCGGGATGGACAGGTACCGGCCGCGCTGCTGGCGCGGGAACTCGAACGTCACCACCGGCTCGGCCGACGGATCCGGCTCCTCGCCATCGGCCGGCAGGGGCAGGATGTGCACCTTCTCCCCCTCCGACACCGCCGGGAAATAGCCGTAGACGACCGCCGCATGCTGCAGGATGTGCTCCGCGCGCAGGCGCTGCAGCCACGCGCGCAGACGCGGACGGCCCTCCGACTCCACGAGCTCCTCGTACGACGGCCCGTCCCCGCCGCGGGTGCCGCGCAGCCCCCACTGGCCCATGAACAGGGCGCGCTCGTCGAGGGTGGTCAGGTACTCGTCCAGCGCCACGCCCTTGACGATGCGCGTGCCCCAGAACGGAGGCGTGGCCACGGGAACGTCTTCGGCCACGTCCGACCGCTCCGGCACCTCGACCGCCTCTGCGGCGGCCTTCGCGGCCCGCTCGGCGGCGATGCGCTTGGACCGCTCATGCCGCGCCTTGCGCTTGGCCTTCGCCTCCGCCGCGGCGATCGCCTCCGGGGAATCCGGATCCGGGCCGGTGCCCCGCTTTACCGCCATGATCTCGTCCATCAGACGCAGCCCCTCGAACGCGTCGCGGGCGTAATGCACGTCGCCGTGGTAGATCTCGTCGAGGTCGTTTTCCACGTACGTGCGGGTCAGCGCCGCGCCGCCGAGAAGCACCGGGAAACGTTCCGCCACGCCCGAGGCGTTCATCTCCTCGAGGTTGTCCTTCATCACCACCGTCGACTTCACCAGCAGACCGGACATGCCGATCACGTCGGCCTCCGACTCCTGGGCGGCCGACAGGAAGTTCGCGATCGGCTGCTTGATGCCGATGTTGACCACGTTGTAGCCGTTGTTGGACAAGATGATCTCGACCAGGTTCTTGCCGATGTCGTGGACGTCGCCCTTGACCGTGCCGATGACCATCGTGCCCTTCGACCCCGTGGAATCCTCGGCGTCCATGAAGCCCTCGAGGTAGGCCACGGCCGTCTTCATGGTCTCGGCGGACTGCAGCACGAACGGCAGCTGCATCTGACCGGACCCGAACAGGTCGCCGACGGTCTGCATGCCGCGCAGCAGATCCTCGTTGACGATCGCCAACGGGTCCTTTTCCTTCATGCCCTCGTCCAGGTCGGCCTCGATGCCGGTGCGCTCGCCGTCGATGATGCGCTGCGCCAGGCGATCGAACAGCGGCATGGCGGCCAGCTTTTCGGCGCGGGCGTCCTTCGCGTCGGCGGCGGAAACGCCCTCGAACAGCTCCATGAACGTTTGCAGCGGGTCGTACGGCCCATCCGGGTGGTCGTCGTCGCGGCGACGGTCGTAGACCATGTCCAGCGCGACCTCGCGCTGACGCTCGTCGATGCGGTTCATGGGCAGGATCTTCGAGCTGTGCGCGATCGCCGAGTCCAGGCCGGCCTCGATGCACTCGTTGAGGAACACCGAGTTGAGCACCTGGCGGGCGGCGGGGTTCAGGCCGAAGGAGATGTTCGACAGGCCCAGCGTCGTGTGCACCTCGGGGTGCCGCTTCTTCAGTTCGCGGATGGCCTCGATGGTTTCGATGCCGTCGCGGCGGGTCTCCTCCTGGCCGGTGGAGATCGGGAAGGTCAGGCAGTCGACGATGATGTCCTGCTCGCGCAGGCCCCACGTGCCGGTTATGTCGGCGATGAGCCGCTCGGCGATCTCGACCTTCTTGTCCTTGGTGCGGGCCTGGCCCTCCTCGTCGATGGCCAGGGCGACGACGGCGGCGCCGTGCTCGACGGCGAGCTCCATGATGCGGTGGTAGCGGGAACCGGGCGCGTCGCCGTCTTCGAAGTTGACGGAGTTCAGGGCGCTGCGGCCGCCGAGGTTCTCCAGGCCGACGCGCAGCACGTCGGGCTCGGTGGAGTCGAGCATGACGGGCAGCGTCACGGAGGTGGCGACCTGCGAGGCGAGGGTGGCCATGTCCTCGCGACCGTCGCGGCCGACGTAGTCGACGCACAGGTCGATCATGTGCGCGCCGTCGGTGACCTGGCCGCGGGCGATGTTCAGGCACGTCTCCCAGTCGGCGTCGAGCATCGCCTCGCGGAAGGCCTTGGAGCCGTTGGCGTTGGTGCGTTCGCCGACCATGGTGATGCCGGTGTCCTGCGTCAGCGGCATGGTCGAGTACAGGGAGGAGACGTCGTCGGTGCGGTTGGGGTCGCGCTCTGCTCGGATGGCGGCGCCGCGGTCGGCCCATTCGCCGGCGCCGACGATGGCGTCGCGGACGGCGGAGACGTGCTCGGGGGTGGTACCGCAGCAGCCGCCGACCATGGACAGGCCGTAGTCCTCGACGAAGCCGCGCAGCGCGGTGGCCAGTTCGGGGGCGGTCAGCGGGTAGGTGGCGCCGTTCTTGCCCAGCACCGGCAGGCCCGCGTTGGGCATGACGGACACGGGGATCGACGAGTTCTTGGACAGGTAGCGCAGGTGCTCGCTCATCTCGTCGGGGCCGGTGGCGCAGTTGAGGCCGATCATGTCGATGCCCAGCGGCTCCAGGGCGGTCAGCGCCGCGCCGATTTCGGAACCCATGAGCATGGTTCCGGTGGTTTCCACGGTGACGTGGACGATGATCGGGATGCGCTTGCCCAGCTGCCGCATGGCCTCCTTGACGCCGTTGACGGCGGCGCGGGTCTGCAGCAGGTCCTGGCAGGTTTCGATGAGGAAGCAGTCGGCGCCGCCGTCGAGCATGCCCAGGCCGCATTCGACGTAGGCGTCGCGCAGGGTGGCGTAGGGGGCGTGGCCGAGGCTCGGCAGCTTGGTGCCGGGGCCGATGGAGCCGGCGACGAAGCGGGGCATGCCGTCGCGGCCGGGGCCCATCTCGTCGGCGACGCGGCGGGCGATGGCGGTGCCCTTCTCCGCCAGTTCGCGAATGCGGTCCTCGATGTCGTAGTCCGCCAGGTTCGGCAGGTTGCAGCCGAAGGTGTTGGTTTCGACGAGGTCGGCGCCGGCTTCGAAGTAGCGGCGGTGAATCGTCTCGAGGATGTCGGGGCGGGTGTCGTTGAGGATCTCGTTGCACCCCTCGAGGCCGAGGAAGTCGTCGTCGACGTCGAGATCGAACGACTGCAGCTGCGTGCCCATGGCGCCGTCGCCGATGAGGACGCGCTCGCGCAGTGCGGTGAGGAAGGGGGAATCCACGTGATCGACCATGAGTAGACACCTTAGTCTGTTGCGTGCGTCAACCAGACCTCGGGTCACGGTCATGCTTGACGACGGCCCACCTCAGCGCCATAACGTTGCGGTGGCAAAAAGAAGCGTGAACTAGAACCCACGGTTCATCGGGCCATCGTTCGTTCGGCTCGGCTACAGCTTCACGCCGAGCAGGGCGTCGAGGGCGGCGGCGACGTCGGCGCCGGCGCCGGAGAACTCGGCGGATTCGGTGTCGGCCTGCTCGGCGTGTGCAGAGGAATCGGCGAGCACGCCATTGGCCCACTCGTCGACAGCGGCCAGGGCGCGCGGGGTGTCCAGGTCGTCCGACAGCGCCTCGCGGATCGCGGCGATGACCTGTGCGGTGGCCCGTTCGACCTCGGCGCCGGAATCGCCCGACGCGGCGACCGCGGCCCGACGCCAGCGCACCAGCCGGTTGTTGGCCTCGGCGAGCACCTCATCCGACCAATCCCGGTCCGAGCGGTAATGCCCGGAGAAAACGCCCAGGCGAATGGCCGACGGGTCGGTGCCGGCGGCGACGAGCTTGGACACGAAGACGAGGTTGCCCAGCGACTTCGACATCTTCACGCCGTCCAGCGCGATCATGCCGGAGTGGACGTAATGGCCGGCCATGCGGGCGCAGCCGGTCGCGGCCTCCGCGTGGGCGGCCGAAAACTCGTGGTGCGGGAACGCCAGATCGCTGCCGCCGCCCTGAATGTCGAACCCGGTGCCGAGACGGTTGACGGCGATGGCCGAGCACTCGATGTGCCAGCCCGGCCGCCCCCGGCCGAACGGGGCATCCCACGCCGGCTCCCCCTCCCGCTCGGCGCGCCACAGCAGCGCATCCAACGGGTCGCGCTTGCCCGCGCGGTCCGGATCCCCGCCGCGCTCGGCGAACAGCTCCGCCATCGTCGCCTCGTCGTAATTCGACTCGTACCCGAAGGTCGCCGTGGCGTTGCGGTCGAAGTAAATGTCGGGGTACTCGTCGTCAAGCTGATACGCGGCACTCGACTCCAGGAGCGTCCCGACCATCTCGACGACCTCATCGACGCTTTCCATCGCGCCGACGTAATCGCGCGGCGGAATGACCGACAGGTTCTCCATGTCGGAGCGGAACAGATCGATCTGCGACGTGCCCAGCTCACGCCAATCCACGCCGTCGCGCTCGGCGCGCTCGAACAGCGGGTCGTCGACGTCGGTGATGTTCTGGACGTAATGCACCTCGTGCCCGTTGTCCAGCAGCACCCGGTGGATGAGGTCGAACGTCAGATACGTGGCCGCATGCCCAAGGTGCGTGGCGTCGTACGGCGTGATGCCGCAGACGTACATGGTCGCCGTCCGGCCGGGCTCCACCGGCGACACCACCCGGTCGGCGGTGTCATGCAGGCGGAGCGGGACGGGATCGCCGGCGACGGAAGGAACGGTCGGGATGGGCCACGAATGCATGCGGCAAACCTTACATCGGCTGCATCAGGCCGACACCCAGCAGGACCATCACCAGGATGCCCACCGGGATGCGGTACGCGGCGAACCACGCGAAGGAATGGTTGGCCACGAACTTCAGCAGCCACGCGATGGCCGCGTAACCGACGACGAACGCGATGGCCGTGCCCACCAGCAGCTGGGCGCCCGAGGCGGCCTGGCCGGCGGCGGGATCGAACGCGTCGGGCAGGGAGAACAGGCCCGACGCCAGGACGGCGGGGATGGCCAGCAGGAAGCTGAAGCGGGTGGCCACCTCACGGTCGAGGTTGAGGAACAGACCCGCCGAAATCGTGCCGCCGGAGCGGGACACGCCGGGGATGAGGGCCAGGCACTGCGCGAAACCCATGATGATGGCGTCGCGCATGGTCAGCTGGTCGAAGCTGCGGTCGCGGCGGGACAGCTTCTCCGCGGCGATGAACACGAAGGAGAACAGCACCAGCACGGCGGCGGTGATCCACAGGTTGCGCAGACCATCGCGGATGACGTCCTTGCCCAGGTATCCGATGATCGCGATGGGCAGGGTGCCGACGATGACCATCCAGCCCATGCGGTAGTCGAAGTCGCGGGCCTCGGCGTTGAACAGGCCGCGGAACCAGGCGGTGAGGATCCGCCAGATGTCCTTGGCGAAGAACACCAGCACCGCGGCTTCGGTGCCCAGCTGGATGACGGCGGTGAACGATGCGCCGGCGTCGGCGCCCCAGAACAGTTCCGAGACGATGCGCAGGTGGCCGGAGGAGCTGACCGGCAGGAACTCGGTGAGCCCCTGGGCGATCGACAGGACGATGGTCTGCGCCCACGTCATGTCGGTGGCGCCGGCGGCGTCGGCGGCGGAGAGGATCGAAGGGGGATAAGTCACGGCGGACAGGCTACCCCTCCGCCACGGGTTTGCGGGTATGGCGGCGGGCTCGCGGGGCACGGCGTCGCGTCGGTGCCCGCCTGTCGCGTGACGACGCCCATGTGGCGCCCGCCTCGGCGTGCGGGGGCGGGAGCACCCGGCACGTACAGTGGTGGCGTGCGACGACGACTTTTGGGAGCGAGCGGACTGCGGGTGTCCACCCTGGGCCTGGGCACCGCGACATGGGGCATGGGGACCGACCGTGATGAGGCGGCGAAGATCCTCGTCGATTTCGTCGATGCCGGGGGCACGCTCGTCGATGCCACGCCGGTGACGGGGTCGGGGTCGCCGGAGGACATGCTGGGGTCGGTGCTGCGCCGCAAGGGGCTGCGCGGGGAGGTCGTGTTGTCGGCGGCGTCGGGCGTGGACCCGTCCCAGCCGGTGGGCCGCCGCGTGGATTGTTCGCGCCGGGCGCTCGAGGCGGACCTCGACGCGCTGCTGGCGCGGATGGGCGTCGACCACGTGGACATTTGGGCCGCCGGCTATTGGGATGCGTCGACTCCCCCGGAGGAGGTCGCCGACGCGATGGAGTTCGCCGTGCGGTCGGGCCGCGTCCGGTACGCAGGCGTGCGGGGCTACACGGGCTGGCAGTTGGCCGTGACGCATGCGGCGGCGGGGCGCATCCGGCCGGTCGTCGCCCAGCATGAGTTCAGCCTGTTGCAGCGCGGCCCGGAGCACGAGCTGCTGCCGGCCGCGGAGCATCTGGGCGTCGGGTTCATCGCCGGGGCACCGCTGGCGCAGGGCGTGCTGACGGGCAAGTATCGCGATTCGATCCCCGAGGATTCCCGCGGTGCATCGGAGCACGCCGACGCGGAGGTGCAGGACTACCTCGATGCCCATGGCGTCACCGTCGTCGGCGCGTTGTGCAAGGCCGCCGAAGGGTTGGGCGTGTCCCCCCCGGCGGCGGCCCTGGCGTGGACGCGCGACCGCCCGAGCGTGACGTCGGTGCTGATGGGCGCCCGCACCCGCGGCCAGCTGCGCGAGCTGCTCGCCGCCGACGACCTGGTGCTGCCGGGCGCCATCTGCGACGCGCTCGACGACGTGGCGCTGTAGGACCGCCGGGTTGGCGTAGCCCCGCGGGGCCCCGGTCGCCGTCACCAGTCCCCCAGCCCCGATTCCGGCATGGCGGGACAGGAAACGCCCCGGGTCGGGGGCCGGTGCGGAAACCCCGGGTGGTACCGTCGGCAAGCGTGAGCAGCAACTCCCGCATCCGACTGTCCGCCGCCATCGCAGGCCTCGCCGCCCTCGCCATCCCGCTGGCGGCGTGTGGTTCCGACACCGAGGGTGAGGTGGCCGCGGGCATGGGCAACGCGACGCCGCTGCCCGCCGCCGGAACCCCCGCCGATGACCCGGCCGGCACGGTCGTCGACCTGGACAAGAACATCACCGGCGCGCTCGTCGTCGGCGACCGGATTCTGCTTCGTTCCGGCTCCGAGGTGCTGTCCGGCACTCCGACCGACCCGGAGATGACCTCCAACGACGTCGACGAGGCCTGCGGCGATCTCGCCCCGGCCGGCAACGTCGCGGTGCTGCCCTGCCCCGACGGCATTCACGTGCTGGCGAAGGACGGTTCCGGCACGGCGGTCATCGGCCGCGGCACGTCGTACTCGGCGGCGGTCGGGCTTTCCGATGGACGCATCGTCGGGCACAGGAGCGATTCGGACCGCATCGACGTGTTCGGCGCCGATGGCGAGCACGCCGATGATTTCACGGTGTCGCGCCACGGGTCGCAGCTGTTGTCCGTGCCGTCGACGCGGCAGTCGGCGGTGCTGCTGGAGGTCAACCGACCGGAGACGTCGATTCACGAGATCATCCTCGACGAGTCCCGCTCGGGTTCGGGTCTGCGCGCCGGCATCGGCGTCGGCCCGGCCGACGTGGGCGAAGACGGCACCGTCGCCGCCGTGGACACCAAGGGCGGCCAGCTGTTGATCTACACCGCCGGCGACGTCGTGCGCCTGCACAACTCCACCCCGGTGCCCGAGGGCCCGTGGGCCGTGGCCGTCGACTCCGCCCGCGGACTGGTCTGGGTGACCTCCACCGTCGACGGCGTGCTCACCGCCTACGACGTCTCCACCGGCACGGCGCTCAAGGCCGCGCAGGTGCCGCTCATCGCCGACGCGCAGGCCCTGGTGGTCACCGCCGACGGCGGCCTGGTCGCCTACTCCGCCTCCGGCGTCGGCGCCCAGCGTCTGAGCACCGACGACGTCGAAAAGGCGCTCGAGGACGGCAAGGCCGAGCTGGACGCCGAACGTGGCCTCATGCAGCCCCGCGAACCGAAGGACCGTCTGCCCTCCGGCGCAGGCGAAGGCGAGTAATCCGCCCGGCGGATAATCTGCCCCCATGGGCGGTGATCCGCCCCGGCGTGCGACCACCGCCTGCGGTCGCACCCGCCGCCCCAGCAACGACGCCGACCGTCGCCAAGCAAAAACAGCCGAGGAGCACCCGTGTCCCACCCCATCCGCACCGCCGTGTACCAGGCTTCCCTGAAGGCGATGTTCCAGCTGCCGCCCGAACGCATCCACGTGATGATGAACGACTGGCTCGCCCGCCTGCAGCGCACCCCCAAGGCGCGACGGGCGATCGCGCGACTGCTCGTCGTCGACGATCCCGTGCTGCGCCAGACCGTCTTCGGCGTCGACTTCCCCCGCCCCCTCGGCCTGGCCGCCGGCTTCGACAAGACCGCCACCGCCGCCGACTGCTGGGCCGACATCGGCTTCGGCTACGCCGAACTGGGCACCGTCACCGCGCAGGCGCAGCCCGGCAACCCGACGCCGCGCCTGTTCCGGTTGAAGGAGGATCGGGCGATCCTCAACCGCATGGGCTTCAACAACCCCGGCGCCGACCAGGTCGCCGCGAACCTGCGCGACCGCCGCGGCGACGGCGTCATCGGCGTGAACCTGGGCAAGACGAAGGTGGTGCCCCTCGACGGCGCCGTCGACGATTACCGCCGATCCGCCCGCACCCTCGGGGATCTGGCCGACTACGTCGTCGTCAACGTCTCCTCCCCCAACACCCCGGGCCTGCGCGACCTGCAGGCGGTGGAGACGCTGCGGCCGATCCTCGCCGCAGTCCAGGAGGAGACGATGTCCCCGGTCCTGGTGAAGATCGCCCCGGACCTGTCCGACGACGACATCATCGCCGTCGCCGACCTCGCCGTGGAGTTGGGGCTGGCCGGCATCGTCGCCACGAACACGACCATTTCGCGCGAGGGCCTGAAGACCCCCGCGTCCATCGTGAAGAAGATGGGCGCCGGCGGCATCTCCGGCGCACCCGTCGCCGCCCGCGCCCTCGAGGTGCTGCGGTTGCTGCACGCGCACGTCGGCGACGAACTGACGCTGATCAGCGTCGGCGGCATCGAAACCCCGCAGCAGGCGTGGGAGCGGATCACCGCCGGCGCGACGCTGCTGCAGGGGTACACGCCGCTGATTTACGGCGGGCCGGATTGGATCCGCGATATCCACAAGGGCATCGCCATGCAGATCCGCCTTCACGGCCTCGACTCGATCGCCGACGCCGTGGGTTCGGGCCTGCCGTGGCGGGAGGTCTCCGGCGCGTAGCGGGCCTTTAGGCGCTACTCCCCCGTGTTCTCCCACCAGGGCGTGATGATCGCCCGCCCGATGGAGTGGAAGTACAGGTTGAAGCCGAGCACGGTCGGCGTGGCGTCTTCGGGCACGTCGAGCTTCTCCACGTCGACGGCGTGCACGGCGTACATGTAGCGGTGCGGGGCGTGGTTCGCCGGCGGCGCGGCACCGAAGTGGGCGCGCTGGCCGGAGTCGTTGCGCAGCTGGATGGTGCCCTCCGGCAGGTCGGAGGCGTCCTCGGTGCTGGCGCCCTGCTTGAGACCGGAGACGTCGGCGGGGATGTTGAACGCGGCCCAGTGCCAGAAACCGGCGGCCGTCGGGGCGTCGGGGTCGTAGCAGGTCACGGCGATGGACTTGGTGCCCTCGGGCAGGCCGGTCCAGTTCAGTTCGGGCGAGACGGACTGCGGTGCGCGGAACTTCTCGTCGAGGGGCTGGCCGTCGGTGATGTCCGGCGACGTCAGGTCGAACGTCGGCAGGTCCTTCAGCGGGGCGTACGGGTCAGGTCCGGGGAAATTCGTCGGAGTGCTCATGGCATCCAGTGTGCCGAAAGTCACTGGGCCTCGCCACGACTTAGTTTTCGGCTGCTTTACGACGCCCACCTCCTTTCCCTTCGGCCGCGGGGACGTGGCGCGGTGCCGGTGACGGTGGCCGGACCGACGACCGGATGGCGCCCCGACTGCAGGCTTCGGCATCGTTTCTTACACGCCTGCAATTCGCGCCCTACCTGCGGATTTGGCGGCCTCCGGGGCGTGGGGTAAATTAGCGGGGGTCAGCGCGGGAGACCGCGTGAACACCACCTAGTCCGGGTGGCGGAATGGCAGACGCGCTAGCTTGAGGTGCTAGTGCCCTATTAACGGGCGTGGGGGTTCAAGTCCCCCTCCGGACACCACGTGAAGCGGGCTCCGACCGAAAAGGTCGGGGCCCGCTTCGTCTTTCGGGGATCGGCGGTGTTACACCGGGCCGGGGCGCGGCGGCGCCGGCCCTACACCAGCGCCGACGCCAGGCGGAACACACTGTCGAGGTACCGCTGGCCCCAGGGGCGCTTCTCCCACTGCTCGGACGTCAGAACGGACGATAGCTCGCGGTAGTCGTCGGCGATGGCCACCAGCCGCGGCACGATGGAGCCGCCGGTGGCGATCATGGAGATCTCGTAGTTCAGGCCGAAGGACCGCATGTCCATGTTCGACGACCCGAACACGGCGATTTCGTCGTCGACGACCATGAACTTCGAATGCAGGATCTTCGGCGCCGGATAGCGGTAGATGATCACGCCGGCGTCGAGAAGCGCCTGGTAATACGACTGCTGCGCATGGCCGACCATGAACTGGTCCGACTGCTCGTTGACGTAGAGCTCCACCCGCACCCCGGCGTACGCCGCCGACGTGATGGCCACCAGCATCGACTCGTCGGGCACGAAGTAGGGGCTGACCACGATGAGCCGCTTCGACGCCGAATAGATCATGTCGTTGAACACCCGGAGGTTCGGCATCGTCGTATAGCCCGGCCCGGAGGGCAGCACCTGCACCACGTTGCCGCGTTCCGACGAACTGTACGGGGCGCGTTCGACGACGGGCTGCTCCTCCGGCGGGGCGAACTCCTCGCTGGTCCAGTCGATGGCGAAGATGGCGTCGAGGTGCAGCGCGACCTGGCCGGACACCTCGATCATCGTGTCCACCCACTGTCGGCCCGTCTGATGGTTCTTCTTGCGCTGGTACTCCGGCTCGATGAGGTTCATCGAACCCATGAACCCGACTTGGCCGTCGATGGTGACGATCTTGCGGTGATTGCGCAGGTCCAGTCGGCGGAACGTCAGCTTGACGACGCTGACCGGAAGCATCGGGTGCCACGGGATGCCGGAGCGGTCGAGTCGTTTCTTCAGCTTCCGGTAGCCCGGGTACTTGTACGAGCCGATGGGGTCGACGAGCACCTTGACCTCCACTCCCCGATCGTGCGCGCGTTCCAGGGAGGCGACGAAGCGCTCGGTGGTCGAGTCGAGGGCGAAGATGTACATCTGCACGTGGACGGTGCGTTCGGCCTGGTCGATGAGCTCGATCATCCGGTCGATGGTGGCGTCGTAGTCGGTGTAGATGCCGTGTTCGACGGCGGTGACCGACGGGATGCCGGTGAGATTGCGCGAAAGCCGGATCGTCGTCGCCGATTGCGCGTCGAGATCGACGTCGCGGGGCACGTCCGGCTGGCCCTTCGTGCGTTCGAGTATCAGTTCGTTGGCCATCGCCTGGATGCGGTTCCGCCGCCCGGTGATGGTCTGCGACCCGAGCAGCAGGAACAGCGGCAGGCCGATGACGGGCAGCAGCATGATCACCAGCAGCCACGCCGTCGACGACGACGGGTTGCGGTTTTCCGGGATGACGCCGATGGCGATGAACTTGATCACGTAGTCGACGATCAGGATGGACGCCTGCCACCACGACACGTCGGTGAAGAAGTTCATCATCCAATCCATGAACGAAAGTGTACGTGCAGCCCCGGATCGTACTTTTCGGCAACCCGCCCGGCGACGGCTACGATTGCCTCTTCGGCAACCATCACCGCAGGGAGGCGTGGAATGGATCAGCGTGCGGACGGCCGGGACGTCCCCGGGGCGGCGGACGCCCGGGATGCGGCGGGTGCGGCGGGTGCGGGCATTTCCCGCGAGGACCTGGCGACGTGCCTGCGCGTTCTCGAGGCCGGCGGTCGGCTGGATCCGGAGCACCCCGACGCGGTGACGCTGCAGCGCGCCGTGGGCCGTCTGTTCAAGGAGGTCAAGCGCAATCGTCGCCGCGCCGCCCGCGACAGGCGGTTGGCCGCCGATCGCGCGGTCATCGAGGCCACGGCCACCGGCAGCCCCGACCGCATCGACGACGAGACGCTGGGACTGGACCTCAAACCGGCCCGTGAGCTGCCCGGGGGATCCCTGCCGGAGTCCGTCGACGGCCGTCCGGTCGATCCCGATCGCTTCGCCGGCCGGTTGATCCGCTCCCAGAACTGTTACATCTGCAAGAAGCCGTTCACCCTCGTCGATCGTTTCCACCATCAGTTGTGCCCGGAGTGCGCGGATGAAAACCGCAAGTGGCGGGATGCCCGGTGCGATCTCACGGGCCGCCGGGCGTTGCTCACGGGTGGGCGGGCCAAGATCGGCATGCACATCGCTTTGCGTTTGCTTCGCGACGGCGCCCACCTCACCATCACCACCCGTTTCCCCAAGGACGCCGTGCGGCGCTTCGCGGCCCAGGAGGATTCGGCCGAATGGCTGCACCGGCTGCGGGTCATCGGCATCGACCTGCGCGATCCCGCCCAGGTGGTGCGTTTGGCCGACGAGGTCGCCGCGGCCGGTCCGTTGGACATCCTCATCAACAACGCGGCGCAGACGGTCCGGCGGTCGGCGGGCGCGTACTCGGGTCTCGTCGACGGCGAGTCCGCACCGCTGGATCCCACCGTGGGCGAGGCCGTCGATTGGGTGAGCCTGGGCACGACCACGGCCATCCACCCCGGTCAGCTAACGGGAGCCGCGGGCGAGGCGATTTCCGGCCGGGCCGGCGAGGTGATTTCCGGGCGTGCCGACGGGGCGGTCGAAGGCCCCTCGGTCGAGGGCACTGCGGCCGAGAGAGGTGGGGCGGTCTCCCCCGCCGACGCGGGCCACGCCATCCACACCGATTCCGCGGCCGCCGATGCTCTCGTGTCGGCCGCATTGACCGGCGGTTCGGCGTCTCTGGAGCGAGTCGTCGAGGGCACCGCCGTCGACGCGGGCGGCCTCATCCCCGACCTCGTCGCCCACAACTCCTGGGTCGCCACCGTCGGCCAGGTCGATCCCGTCGAACTGCTCGAAGTGCAGCTGTGCAACTCGGTGGCGCCGTTCATCCTGGTCAACAGGCTGCGTCCCGCCATGGAAGCCTCCACCTTCGCCCGCAAGTACGTGGTCAACGTCTCCGCGATGGAAGGCGTGTTCGGCCGCGGCTACAAGGGCCCCGGTCATCCGCACACGAACATGGCGAAGGCCGCGCTCAACATGCTCACCAGGACGTCGGCGGGCGAATTGCGCGAGCACGGCATCCTCATGACCGCCGTGGACACCGGGTGGATCACCGACGAGCGCCCGCACGTGACCAAGGAACGGCTGGCCAAGGAAGGGTTCCACGCGCCGCTCGACCTCATCGACGGGGCGGCGCGGGTCTACCACCCGATCGTCGCCGGCGAGACCGGCGGGCCGGAGTACTCGGGCGTCTTCCTCAAGGATTACGAACCGTCGAACTGGTGACTCCGGCGGGCCCGTGACGCCACCGCCGGTACCTTCGCCGATCCGGTGACGGTTCCAGCCTGTGACGCCGGGCGTCAGTCCCCCGGCTGACCGGCCAGCAGCGTCGGGACGTGGGTGCTGGTGCCGCGCCGCATCGTACCGTCGACGCCGTGGTGGCCGTAGCCCCAGGTGTAGATCTTCCCGTCGTCGGTCAGGCACACCGTGTACGCGTCGCCGCCGCCCGCGTCGGCCGCCGTAGCCCCGCCCGGCAGCTGCACCGGCAGCGGCCGGGAGGAGAATCCCTGCCCGTCGCCCGCCGACCCGGCCGCGAACTGGTCGCCCCCGCCGAACAGGAACTTCGCCCCGCGCGGCAGGTTCGACCGCAGATCTGCGGCGGCTCCCCGCGGGTCGCCCGGACGACCGAGCTGACCATGGGTGTTGCCGCCCCACACGAACAGGGTGCCGTCCATGAGGATCGCCCCGGCATGCGTGTGGGTGACGAAAATGCGCACGGCGGGAGCCGGCAGCTGCACCCGGCCGGCGCCATTGCGCGTCGGCGGGCCGCCGAGCCCCAGCTGGCCGCGGTCGTTGCGGCCCCACGACCACACCGTGCCTTCGGAATCGAGCGCCAGCGTGACGTCCTTGCCCGCGGCGATGTTGGTGAACGGCACGGCGGTGGGCAGGCGCATGGGGTACGGCGATCCCTTGCCGGACTTGCCGGTGAGCTGGCCGCGGTTGTCGCGCCCCCAGCCCCACAGTCGTCCGGATTCGTCGAGCGCCAGCGAGTGGTTTCGGCCGGCGGCGACGGAGACGATGTCGCACACGTTGTCCGACACGGGAGTCGGCAGCTGTGGCGTGATGTCCATCGGTGCGGCATTGCCCAGCCTGCCCCCGAGGGCGGCGCCCCAGGACAGGACGTGGCCGTCGGCGGTGATCGCCAGGGTGTGGGAGGTGCCGCAGCTGACGTCGATGAGCGGCTCGCCGACCTCGGGGTGCACGGTCGCGTTCTTCGGCGTCGGGGTGTCCGTGACGCCGATCTGCTCGAAGTCGTTGGTGCCCCAGGCCACGGTGCCGCCATGGGCGTCGATGAGCACGGAGAAGGAATCGCCCGATGACGCCGCCCGGACCGGCCCGCGCACCCCGGGCACCCGGTGGGGCGCCAGCGGTTTGGTCACCAGCGACATCAACGGCAGGTCGCCCCACTGCCACACGGCGTCGTCGGTGCTTTCGGCGACGATGTGGGTGCCGCCCGGCCAGATCCTGCGGAACTCCGCGGGCAGCGTCGTCGGCGGCGGCGTGTGGGGAGCCACCGGTTTGGTCCGCGCCAGGAACGGGGAAATCTGCTCCGTCAGCTTCTCCGGCAGTTTCGGCATGCGCGGCATGGACGACGTCGACGGCTGGTCCGGGGTCCGCGGCCCTTGCTTGTCGACGGCCCCCGTGGGGGTGTCGTCCATCGTGGCGATGGCGGCGATGACGTGGTCACCGGCCAGCAACGCCCCGTCGGCTGCGGCCGTGAGCGGTTCGTGGGCCACGGTAAGCCGTGCGACGGGGGCGAGTGCCGCGCGCAAAGTCGGCAGCGAGGCCCCTCCGCCGATGACGAAGCACCCCACCGAACCATCGGCGGGAAGACCGGCGTCGGCAAGCGTCGTGGCGACCAGTCCCCGGGCCCGGTGGGACCAGTCGGCGAGGATGCGATCGAGATGGCCGCGGGTGATGCGGACGTTTCCGTGTCCGAGCTGCGTGGCGACGCCGATGTCGGTTTCCGGCACCCGCGCCAGGTCCTCCTTGGCGCGACGCACCTCGCCGCGCAGGGACGCCAGGAGCGTGCGGTTGGTCTCCGCGCGCAGGGCGGCGGCCAACGGCGGGTTGTCCCGTTCCAGGAAGTGGCCCAACCAGGCCATGATCCGCTTGTCGACGTCGTCTCCGCCGAGCGACCGGTCCGACCGGTCCACGACGATGGATGGCGCGCCCGTGACCGTTCCCCGCAACACGGTGACTTCCATGGAGCTGCCGCCGGCGTCGATGACCACGCCGGTGGAGCCCGGCTGCAGGCCCCGTCCGCCCGTCGCATGCAGCACCGCGGCGACCGGCTCGGGGATCAGCGACGGTTCCGGCAGCCCCAACGACTGCGCCGCCGCAGCCATCGGTTCGCGCAGCCGGGGGGCCGTCCCCACCGGCACGATGCACGCGATCTGCTCCGGAGGATCGGCGTCGATGTCCTGCGCATGTCCGAGCACCATCGACAGCACCGGCATGAGCAACTCCGCCGGATCCCGGTCGACGTCGGCGTACCGCAACTGCCCGGACAACACGGCGGTCAGCGCGGAGCCCGCGAACGCCGACGGGTCCCCCGCCCCCGCGGCGATCGCGGCGTCGCCGGCGCAGGCACCCGAGTCGTCGAAGCACACGGCCGCGGGCACGGACGCCGAGCCGTCGAAAAGCACCGTGGACCTGCGCCCGTCCGCGCCGCCGAGACGTGCCGTGATCGTCGTGGCGCCGATGTCCAGCGCAAGCCTGTGTGCCATGTAGCTACTTTCCGGCTTCGACGTCGCGCGAAGTCGCCCCGCGGGAACCGTCGAAAGCCTCGATGATGCGTTCCGCGCCGAGTGTCGGCGTGATGTGGCCGTCGCGCAACTGCGATTCGACCAGGGTCTGCGCCTCGCGCACGGCCTCGTCGTCGGCCAGGCGCTGCAGCAGCGTCTCGTGGACCATCGACCACATCCAATTGACCTGCTGGTCCGAGCGTTTCCGCGAAAACAGCCCCGCCTCCAGCATCGCGTCGCGGTGGTCCTCGATGGCCGACCAGAACTTCTCGATGCCGTCGTTTTCCAACGCCGACATGGTCAACACCGGCGGCGTCCAGACCGCGTCCTTGGCGCGCACCATCTTCATGGCCGTCGCCAGATCGCGCGCCGCGCGCTTGGCCGGACGCAGATTCGCCCCATCGGCCTTGTTGATGGCGATGACGTCCGCCATCTCCAACACGCCCTTCTTGATGCCCTGCAGCTGATCGCCGGCACCGGCCAACGCCAGAAACGCGAAGCAGTCGACCATCTGCGCCACGGCGACCTCGGACTGGCCGACGCCGACGGTTTCGACGATGACGACGTCGAAGCCCGCGGCCTCCAGCACCACCATTGATTCCCGCGTCGCCTTGGCCACGCCACCGAGGGTGCCCGCCGACGGCGACGGGCGGATGAAGGCCTCGTCCGTGGCCGACAGCTTGGCCATCCGCGTCTTGTCGCCCAGGATGGAGCCGCCCGTCCTCGTCGACGACGGGTCGATGGCCAGCACCGCGACCTTGTGGCCCTTGTCGATGAGATGCATGCCCAACGTTTCGATGGTCGTGGACTTGCCCACGCCGGGCACACCCGTCAGACCGACGCGCATCGCGTTGCCCGAAAACGGCAGCAACTTGACCAGCAGATCCTGCGCCAGCACCCGGTGGGCCGGCGCCGTCGACTCCAGCAGAGTGATCGCGCGGGCCAGCTTCGTCCGATTGCCGGCCCGCACGCCCTCGAACAAATCGTCGACGTCGATGCGGCGCCGCGCCTTGCGCACCACCTCCGGCGCCACGGCGGTACGGCCCTCGACCACCGTGCCGGCGGTGGTGTGGAGAGTGCCGAGGTTGTCTTCGAGAAAGCCCGTCATGATCCCTTCTTAAACCGAAAACCGTGCGAAGCGCCGCGCCACCGGAGATGGGCGCGGGTCATCCACCCGCGACATCGGCCACCGAAGGTACCCCGCCGGTTGCGGGCGGGATCCCCCGGTGGCCCGGCTGCCGGGCGCCGGTTGCCGGGCGCCGACTACTCGGAGTCGTCGGCGCCGGCGTCGTCGGCCGCGTCGGAGTCGGAGTCGGACAGCGACTCCAGCTCCAGGCCGAGATCGGCGGCCAGCTTGCCGATCATGTCGATCGCCGCGTCGGCGATGACCGTGCCCGGCGGGTAGATGGCCGCCGCGCCGGCGTCGTAAAGCTCCTGGAAATCACCCGGGGGGATCACGCCGCCGACGACGACCATGATGTCCTCCCGGCCCAGCTTGGCCAGCTCCGCGCGCAGCTCCGGCACCAGGGTGAGGTGACCGGCGGCCAGCGACGACACGCCCACGACGTGAACGTCGGCGTCGACCGCGGACTTGGCGGCCTCCGCCGGCGTCTGGAACAGCGGCCCCACGTCGACGTCCATGCCCAGGTCGGCGTAGGCCGACGCAACGACCTTCTGACCGCGGTCGTGGCCGTCCTGGCCCATCTTCGCCAGGAAGATGCGCGGGCGGCGACCCTCCTCGGCCTCGAACTCCTCGGCCAGCGCAATGGCCTTCGCCACGTTGGACACGGCGCCCTCCTTGCCCACCTCGTCCCTGTACACGCCGGACAGCGTGCGGATCTCGGCCTGGTGACGGCCGAAGACCTCCTCCATCGCGTCGGAGATCTCGCCGATGGAGGCCATGGCGCGGGCACAGTCCACGGCCAACTTCAGCAGGTTCTTGTCCAGATCACCCGGCTCGCCCGGGTTGCGGCACGCCTCGGTCAGCGCCCGCAGCGCGGCCTGGGTCTTCTCCTCGTCGCGCTCGGCGCGCAGCCGCTGCAGCTTCTCGTTCTGCTCCTGGCGCACGCGGGAGTTCTCGACCTTGAGGACCTCGATCTCCTCGTCCTCGTCGACCTGGTACTTGTTCACGCCGATGAGGGCCTGGCGGCCGGAGTCGATGCGCGCCTGGGTGCGGGCAGCGGATTCCTCGATGCGCAGCTTCGGAATGCCCTCGATGGTGGCCTCGGCCATGCCGCCGGCCTCCTCGACCTCCTCGATGTGGCCCCGGGCCCGCTTGACCAACTCGTTGGTCAACCACTCGATGTAGTACGAACCGGCCCACGGATCCACCGGGCGGGTCGTGTTCGACTCCTGCTGCAACAGCAGCTGGGTGTTGCGGGCGATGCGGGCCGAGAAGTCCGTCGGCAGGGCCAGCGCCTCATCCAGCGCATTGGTGTGCAGCGACTGGGTGTGGCCCTGGGTGGCGGCCATCGCCTCGATCGCCGTGCGGGCCACGTTGTTGTAGACGTCCTGGGCGGTCAGCGACCAACCGGAGGTCTGCGAGTGGGTGCGCAGCGAACGGGACTTCGGGCTCTTCGGATCGAACTTGTTGACCAGCTCGGCCCACAGGATGCGGCCGGCGCGCAACTTGGCGATCTCCGTGAACGTGTTCATGGAGATGCCCCAGAAGAACGACAGACGCGGAGCGAACTTGTCGATGTCCAGACCGGCGTCCAAACCCGCGCGAATGTACTCGACGCCGTCGGCCAGGGTGTAGGCCAGCTCCAGGTCGGCCGTCGCACCGGCCTCCTGAATGTGGTAGCCGGAAATGGAGATCGAGTTGAACTTCGGCATCTTCAGCGAGGTGTACTCGAAGATGGACGAGATGATCCGCATCGACGGCTTCGGCGGGTAGATGTACGTGTTGCGGACCATGAACTCCTTGAGGATGTCGTTCTGCACGGTTCCGCGCAGCTCCTCGGTGGGCACGCCCTGCTCCTCGGCGGCGACGATGTACATCGCCATCACCGGCAGGATCGCGCCGTTCATGGTCATCGACACCGACACGCCGCCCAGGTCGATGCTGTCGAACAGCTGCCGCATGTCGTAGATCGAGTCGATGGCCACGCCGGCCATGCCGACGTCGCCGGTGACGCGCGGGTTGTCCGAGTCGTAGCCGCGGTGCGTGGCCAGGTCGAACGCGACCGACAGGCCCTTCTGGCCGGCGGCCAGGTTGCGACGGTAGAACGCGTTGGACTCGGCGGCGGTGGAGAAACCGGCGTACTGGCGGATCGTCCACGGCTGGTTGGTGTACATGGTCGGGTACGGCCCGCGCATGAACGGGGCCAGACCCGGGAACGAATCAACCGGGTGGCCCTCGGCGGCCGCGGCCTCGCGATCGGCGCGTTCGTAGACGCGCTTGACGTCGATGCCCTCGGGAATCGTCCACGTTTCGGTGGCGGCGCCGGTCGCGTCTGCCGCGGCGGGGGCGGCGTCGGCGTCGGTGCGCGGCACGTCCGCGAAACTGGGGATGGTGGTCATTGGTCCGTTCACGCTCCCAGGGAGTCCAGCAGCCGCGACAGTTCCGCGACGGCGTCGATGTTCATGGTCAGGTAACCGTCCGGTCGGGCATCGCCCCCGGCATCGGCGAACAGCTTCTCCGGCCCGGCGACGAGCACCTCGGAGGCGCCGGCGGCGCGGGCGGCGGCAACGGCCTCGGCGCCGGAGGCGGTGTACTCTCCGTCGGCGCCGCACAGCACGACGATCGGGGCGGACGCGGCGGCCTCGTCGAAGGCGGCCTCGCCCGGCACGACCTGGCCCGGGTTGAGGGCCTCGATGCCGCCGGAGGCCATCAGGTTGGCGGTGAAGCCGGTGCGGATGTTGTGCTTGGCCAGCGGGCCCAGCGGCAGCATCGCGATCTGCGGGCGGCGGCCCTGCTCGGCGAGGAAGTCATCCGAACGGTTGCGCAGCGCCTCGAAGTCGGCGGCCCAGCGGCGGATGCGCTCCCCCTCCGGACGGGCCTCCGGCGGCAGCGGCGCCTCGGCCAGGTTCGGGAACTCGTTGATCGCCGTGACCTTCGTGCGGCGGTGCGCGATGTCCGCGCGACGCGCCTCATGGGCGGCGTCGATGTTCTCGCGGACGTGATCGAAGGCGGTGTCGATGCCGCCGTAGGACTCGACGTCGGTGAAGATCTTCCACGCGCGGTCGGCGATCTCGTCGGTGAGTTCCTCCACGTAGTAGGAACCGCCGGCCGGGTCGGCGACGAAGCCCAGGTGCGACTCCTCCAGGAGCAGCAGGTTGGTGTTGCGGGCGATGCGGGCCGCGAACGTGCGGGACACGCCCGGCTGGCCGCCGTGGATGGCGTTGTCGAACGGCAGCACCTCGACGGTGGTCGCCCCGCCGACGCCGGCGGCGAACGCGGCGACGGTGACGCGCAGCATGTTCACCCACGGGTCACACTGCGAGAACATCACCGGGGCGGTGACGGCGTGGTTCGGTGCGGAGCCGTGCTCGGCGGCGCCGGCGACCTGGGCGACGCGGGCCCACAGGGTGCGGGCCGCGCGGAACTTCGCGATCGTGTTGAACTGGTCGTCGGTGGCCGAGTAGCGGAAGGAAATCTGGTCCAGGGCCTCCTCGACGCTCAGACCGGCCTCGGTCAGGGCGCGCAGGTACGCCACGCCCACGGCCAGGGCGTAACCGATCTCCTGGGAGTCGGTGGCGCCCATGTTCGCGAACGCCACGCCGTCGACCAGCAGGGTGCGGACGCTGCCGGGTCGCTTGGCGTTGGCGACGGCCATCTTCACGGCCTCGTCCAGCGACACCTCCGGGGCGGCGGTGTACTTGCTGGTCAGCGGGGCGGCCGACAGCTCGATGTCGACGGCCTCGGGGTCCTTCAGGTCGGCGTCGTCGACAAGCGCGAACAACGCGTCGGCGGCCTCGGCGACCCGTTCGCCGGCCTCGATCGCAATCGGCGCCAGGTCCAGGTACACGCCCTTGAGCAGCGCGGGCAGATCCGCCGCAGTCAGGCCGTTGCGCAGATCCACGCGCACCGCGGACGTGCCGTTGGTCAGCGCGTCGAGCAGCGCCTCGTTGACCTTCGCGGCCGGGCCGGAACCCGCGCGGCCGAACGTCTCGCGCACTCCCCAACCGGCGTTGTCGGCGTCGCGCAGGCGGGCGCCGCGGGTGAACGGGAACTGGCCGGGGGCCGGGACCTCCGCCAGATCATCGGCCCGGGTGTACAGCGGCCGGACCTCCACGCCGTCGTACGTGGTCTTGATGAGCTTCTTCCAGACGTCCAACGGCACGTCGGCGACGTCCTGCTTCCGCACCCGGGCGAACACCCCGGCGACGGCCTTGAACCACGAGGCCTGCTGATCCTCGAAGTCTGGCGGAAGCGCGGTCGCGGAGGAGTTGGGGGCCGTTCGGTCAGTCACGGCGGACCTTCTTCCTTGCTTGTCGTGCGCCCCACGCCCGGCCACTGGGCCGCGCCGATGGGCCGTGGAAAAGGCCGTTCGGTGCAGCCGCGGTGGTCTGGCGCGGACGCCGCTGTTGAATTGAACGAAACCGGCCGAACCGGATTCCCGGCGCTCGACGACACCGTTCACCCACTGTGAGCCGGTCACCTTTCCAATACTAATTAGGCTCCGGCATGAGCCGTGGTCGGGTATCCTGCCCCACCCCCGATGTGCGCATCGGCCCCGGACGTTCGTGCCCGAGTTCGCCCTTTTCGGGCTTTGCGACGCCCGATTCCCGCCGTGGCCGGTGTGCTGCGGGGTTCCGTGGCGCAAACGGGGGTAATCTCGATCCGATGTCAACGCGCCCCTCCCCTTACCGCCGCCGGCGGGCGATCCGCCCGCTGGTGTTGTTGGCTTTGGGGCTGGTGGCCGTCGCGGTGCTGTACGTCGTCGACGTGCCCACCGTCGACGCCATCCGCGGTTGGGCGGAGGCCACCGGCGCCTGGTTTCCCGTGGTGTTTTTCCTGGCCTACGTCGGGTTCACGCAGCTGCCGGTCCCCCGCACGGTGTTCACCCTGTCGGCGGGAATCCTGTTCGGCGCGGCACCGGGCATCGCGATGGCGCTGGCGGCCACCGGTGCATCGGCGATCGTGTCGTTGGTCGTCGTCAGGCACTTCGCTCGGGATTGGGCGCGCGATGTGCTGATGAGGCATCGCCGTGTCATGGACCTCGACCATCGGCTCGAGCATCGGGGCTGGTTGGCCGTCGCGTCGCTGCGCATGATCGCCGCGGTGCCGTTCGCGCCGCTGAATTACGCGTGCGCGCTGTCGTCGATCCGGCCGCTGCCGTTTTTCCTGGCGACCATCGTCGGCTCCGCGCCCGGCACGATCGCCACGGTGCTGTTCGGCAATGCGCTCATCGGCGGCATGGATTGGCGGATCGTGGTGGTAACCGGGTTGCTCGTGTGCGTGGGCGTGGCCGGTTTGGTTCTCGACGCGCGGATGCCGGTCGTCCAATCCGTCAAGTCACCGGGATAGACTCGAGGCATGTTCGCCGTACATGCCCGTTATCGGGGACGCTCGACCCGCCGCGCCGACCACGTGCGCGCCTCGGGCGCGGCGCTGTCGAGGCTCGACGGCGTGGGCAAGGTCGCGCCCTCCGGCGTCGAGGAGCTGTCGGCCCATCCCCGGGACGCCGTCGCGGTGACCACGTTGGTGCTGGCGTTGCTGGCCGCCGGCGATTGGTCGATCGGCATCGGCGTGTCCCCGGCCGGCGACGCCGATGCAGCGTCGGTCGCGGCCGCGGGCGTGTTGGGCAAGGGCGGGCGCGCGGGAACGGTGCGGGTGCGCATCCGCACCGGCGATCCCGGGGGCAAGGAGCTTTCCGACGACATCGCCGCGGCCTTCACCCTCCTTCACCACGTGATCTCGCGACGTTCCCCCGAGGGCCGCGAGGCGACGAACCTCGTGCGCGCCGGATGGACGCAGGTGGAGGTGGCCGCGGAGCTCGGCGTGAGCAAGCAGGCCATCAACCAGCGCCTGCAGGCGGCCGGTTGGCATGCGGAGGAAGCCGGCTGGTCGCTGGCGGTTCACCTGCTCCAGCGCGCGGCACGCGACTGACGGTCCCCCGCGTTGGCGGCGGCGGCCCTACCTCAGGGGGCGCTGCGGATCCGGCGCCGTGCCATCGCCGAACGGGCGGCCACCGAGCGTCTCCCGACCGTGCGGGGTCAGCCACACATCCTCCGCCGGGCCCTTCGGAATGATCTGCGTCGGATTGATGTCCTTGTGAACCACGTAGTAGTGGGCCTTGATCTGGTCGAAATCGACCGTCTCGCCGAAGCCCGGCGTCTGGTACAAGTCGCGCGCGTAGGCCCACAGCACCGGCATCTCCGACAGCTTCTGCCGGTTCGCCTTGAAATGCCCGTGGTAGACAGCGTCGAAACGCACCAACGTGGTGAACAGGCGGATGTCGGCCTCCGTGATCGAATCGCCCATCAGGTAGCGGCGATCGGCCAGACGCTCCTCCAGCCAATCCATCGCCGCCCACAGCCGGTCGTAGGCCGCGTCGTACGACTCCTGGGACCCCGCGAAACCGCAGCGGTACACGCCATTGTTGACCTCGGTGAAGACGCGCTTCATCACCGCCTCCATCTCGTCGACCACATCCTCCGGCCACAAGTTCGGGGCGCCGTCGCGGTGGAACTTCTGCCACTGCGACGCGAAATCACGCGTGATCTGGTCGAAGTCGTTTGTCACCACCGCGCCGTCGCGCTCGTCGACCATCGCCGGCACCGTGATGCCGCGCGGGTAGTCGGGCTCGCGCGCGAAGTACGCGTCCTGAAGCCGCTCGATGCCCAGCACCGGATCGACGCCGCCGGGATCGAGATCGAACGTCCACGACCGCGGATCATGCACGGGGCCGGCCAGTCCCATCGAGATGACTTCCTCCAAGCCCAGCAGCCGGCGCACGATGATCGCCCGGTTCGCCCACGGGCACGCCTGCGCCGCGATGAGGCGGTAACGGTTCGGTTCGACCGGGTAGCCGTCTTCGCCGTCGACCGTGATGCGCGAGGTTATGTACCGCATGTCGCGGTTGAAGTCCTTGCCCTTGTCCACGTAGACGCCCGGCGTGTCGTGCGGGTTCGTGGCCCGGTCGTCGCGCCGGGTGTTTTCGTCGTTTGGCCTGGATGTGCTCACAAACCCCACCATATGTGACATATCAACAATGGGCAAGGGGTCGATCGCCCGGCATGGAGGCCCGGGCGCCTGCGGTAGTGGTAGCTCGGTCATCTCTCCCACCCCACCCGTCGCTTCCGGCTCTTTCGTCACGTATCCGGCGTAGATCGCCCGAAACGACTCAGACCCCGCCCGGAAAACCCCAGGTCACGGAACAACGTCGTGAGTCGTTTTGGGCGATGCGCCGGGTTCCAGTGCGTGGGAGCGATGCGCCGGGTTCTAGTGCGCGGGGCCCTTTCACCGCAAACGAAACCCCTCCGGCCACCGCCGCCCGGCGGGCACGAACCGCACCGACGACACCGCCCCCGCCGCGACCGCCCGCCGCTGCCGCTCCAACGCCTCGGCCACCATCCGCACGCCCTCCCCCG
This sequence comes from Corynebacterium sp. HMSC11E11, assembly GCF_001807025.1. Taxonomy (NCBI): domain Bacteria; kingdom Bacillati; phylum Actinomycetota; class Actinomycetes; order Mycobacteriales; family Corynebacteriaceae; genus Corynebacterium; species Corynebacterium sp. HMSC11E11. The sequence continues at coordinate 111,812 of NZ_KV787152.1, forward strand.
ACACCACCTGCGGATACGTCACGCGCAGCACCGCCAGTCCTTTCTGCAACATCTCCGTCTCGCGCCGCCACTCGTACTTCGACCTGGCCTGCCCATCGCCGTACCGCCCGCTGAATTTGCCCTCGCCGTGGACCTCCACCATCAGCAACCACTCCGAATACCCGAGGTCGACCTGCCCGATGAAAATCCTGTCGGCAGTGAACACCCGCAACTGCACTTCCGGCGCGGGCAGCCCCGCCTCGATGATCTGCGCCCGCAGCAGCGACTCCGGCGCACTGTCCGGAAACTGCGACGCGCACGCCACCGTCCGTAGCGCCGCCGCAGGGTTCGGGCCCAGCGCGGCCGGCCGCATCAGGTCGATGGCCGAATGCCCCAACCGCAACGCCGAATCCGCCGCGACGAGCCCCGCCCCGAACCCGTGCCGCCGCGTGATGTCGGCGATCGTCGCCCCCGGTGACGTCACCGCCCGGCCGTCGACCGCGACGACTTCATCCGGCCCCCAGACCAGCTTGCTTTCGTGGATGGTGCCGCGCGTTTCGAACTTCCGCCTCGTGGGGTGGGCCAGTTCGATGATGTCGTCGCCTGGCGGGACCGGCCATTGCGGTGCGGGGCGACCGTCGGCGGGCATCGGTTCGATGATGTCGAGGCCGTGGACGAGCGCGGCGCTGCGCCCGACGATGACCATGTCGCGTCGGCCGTCGGCTGCGGTGAGGTGGCGGAGGCGCCGCTTGTCGGTCTCGGTCAGCGTCGCCCAGTCGACGGCGGGTACGTAGATGTTGGGGTGCAGGCGGTGGAGTTCGCCGGCGGTGCATCGACGGGCGAGTGTTTGGCGTTCATTTTTGGTGGTCCCCCTCAGTGTTTTCACGCTCATTTGGACGCCGCCGGGGCCCGTTCGGTTCCATCCGTTTCGGCGGCGGCCTCCGTTCGGGGGTGGGCGCGGCCGGGTCGGCGTTCGAAGGGTCGGGTGCTGCCGGGGTGTGGGGTCGGGGTGTTGGGTGCCGCCGGGGGCGGGCTCGGTTGTTTCGTGCTTTACGACGTCCCGCCACTCAACTCGTGCCCGCCACTCAGCTGATGCTTTACGACGTCCGATCGCCCAAAACGACTCACTCGGCCTCTCCTTGACCTGGGGTTTTGCGGCGGTCTCGTGAGTCGTTTTGGGCGATACGTCCGTGGATAACGTGAAATGGGCCGTCAACGTCACAGTGACGTTGACGGCCCATGTTCGGATCCATGTCGGGGGTCATCCCGGCGGTGGCGGAATGACGGTGGGACAGCCCCGGGGCTCTCCACCGCTCGGTGGGTTACTGGGTGGGACGCCAGGTGTCTCCGGCGTTGCCGCCCTTCTCGCCGCCCGCACCTCCTGCGCCGCGCGCGCCGTCCGGGGTGCCGGAAGCGCCGGGGCCGGAGTGACGGCCGGCATTGCCGTTGCCGGGTCCGGAACGGAAATCCGACGGACGCTGGCCGGAGCCGAACCCGCCGGGCTGATCCGACCGACCCGGCTGGCCGGAGCCGAACCCTCCGGGCTGCCCCGGCTGACCCGGCTGGCCGGAGCCAAACCCGCCGGACTGGCCCGACTGACCGGGCTGGCCCGAACCGAACCCGGCCGACTGGGCGGGCTGACCCGACATACCCGGCTGACCGGCCTGAGCCGGCATACCCGGCTGCTGGCCGAAGCCGCCGCCGGCCGGGCGGGAATCGCCGGCGGGCAGACCACGCTCACCGCGATCGGAACCGCGCCCGTCCTCGGGACCGATGCCGTCCTCACCCGGGATGGGCGACTCCTTGGCGGCATCCTCCGCGGACTTGCGCTTCGACTGCACCACGGCGGTCGGATCCTCGACGGGGCGGTTGGCGACCTCGTTGGCCGCCGCCACGGCACGCGCGATCTCCGGGTTGGAGGACATGTCGAACCAGTCCTCGTCCTTGTCGCGCTCGGCCTCCTCGCGGGCCTCGGCGGTGACGGCCGGCGGCTCGTAGCGGAACACGCCGTCCTCGTCGGCCTTGCCGAACGCGCGGGCGAAGCTCTCCAGCGAGTCGCCGAACTGGGAGGGCACCATCCAGACGGTGTTGCCGTCCTTGTTGGCCAGCTCGGGCAGGGTCTCCAGGTACTGCCAGGCCAGCATCTCCGGCGTCAGCTGCGATGCCTTCACGGCGGCGTTGACCTTCTGCAGCGCCCGCGCCTCACCCTGGGCCTCGAGGTAGCGGGCGGCGCGGGTGCCTTCGGCGCGCAGGATGGTCGCCTGCCGCTCACCTTCCGCGGCGAGAATGGCGGCGTGCTTGTTGCCCTCGGCGGCGAGGATCTGCGCCTGCTTGCGGCCCTCGGCGGTCTTGATGTCCGCCTCGCGGGTGCCCTCCGCAGTCAGGATCATGGCGCGCTTCTCGCGGTCGGCCTTCATCTGCTTTTCCATCGACTGCTGGATGGACGGCGGCGGCTCGATCGCCTTCAGTTCGACGCGGGCGATACGCAGGCCCCACTTCGCGGTGGCCTCGTCGAGTTCGCCGCGCAGTCGGCGGTTGATGTAGTCGCGCGACGTGAGGGTTTCCTCCAGCGTCAGGCCGCCGACGACGTCGCGCAAGGTGGCGGTGGTGATCTGCTCGATGCCGAAGATGTAGTCGGCCACGCCGTAGATGGCGCGGGCGGGGTCGTTGACCTGGAAGGTCACGACGGTGTCGATGGCGACGGTCAGGTTGTCCTCGGTGATCACCGCCTGCGGGGGGAACGTGACCATCCGCTCTCGGGTGTCGACCTTCTCGCGGACGTTGTCGATGAACGGGATGATGAACGCCAGGCCACCGGACAGCGTCCGGGTGTACCTGCCGAGCCGTTCGATGACGGCGGCCTCGCCCTGCGGGACGAGAATGATCGCCTTGCTCACCACCACCAGCACGAGAAAGACGAGTACTAGGGCGAATACGACTCCTGTGGCCATGGGCTCACACCTCCTTGTCCACGACGGCCGTGTTGCCGTCGATGCTGACGACCGTGACCCGGTCCCCCGGCGAGAATGTCACGCCGGGCACCAATGCGCGCGCCGACCAGAGTTCGCCGGCTATGCCGATCAGTCCGGTTCGGTCGTCGATCGCCTCTTCCACGGAGGCGGTGCGGCCGACGAGTTGGCGGGGGTTGGATTCGACTTTCCCGGAGTCGACGCCGGTGAACATCTTGCGTCGCAGCATGGGCCGCACCAGGGCCATCAAGCCGATGCTGGTGACGGCGAAGACCGCGACGTCGACCCACAGCGGGGTGTCCGCCAGCGACACTCCGGCTGCGGCGAGCGCGCCTCCCGCGACCATCAGCATCGACAGATCGCCGATGGCGAACTCGAGGAAGACGAGCAAGATGCTCAGTCCAAACCAAATGATCGAAGCCACGGGACCATCCTACAAAAGGTCCCGGATCCCGCGGCGGAGGGGATTTTTGCTTGACGACGGCCACGTGGTCGTCGTCAAGCCGACAAACGCGGGTGCGGCCGGGCCTGAACCGGATCAGCCGAGGTGGGGTTCCGTGACGAAGTCGACGAGCCGTTCGACGGCGCCGATGAGCGAGGGTTCGAGGTCGCGGAAGGAATCGACGGCGCCGTAGACGCGCCGCCAGCCGTCGGTCGGGTCACCCCAACCGAGGCGTTCGCACACGCCGGTTTTCCAATCCTCGCCGTAGGGGACCTCGGGCCAGGCGCGGATGCCCACGGCCGACGGCTTCACGGCCTGCCACACGTCGATGTACGGATGACCCGTGACCAGGACGTGCTGGCCGACCTGCTGCGTCATGCGGGACTCCTTCGACCCTTCGACGAGGTGATCGGCGAGCACCCCCACGCGACGGTCGGGGCCCGGTCCGAACTCGGCGAGGCGTTCGGCGAGGTTGTCCAGCCCCTCCAGGTGCTCGACGACGACGCCTTCGACCCGCAGGTCGTGGCCCCACACCCGCTCGACGATGGCGGCGTCGTGGATTCCCTCGACCCAAATGCGGCTGGGCAGGGCGACCTTCGCCTGCACGTCGGCCACCCGGCGCGAACCCGACGCGGAACGGTTCAGGCGCGGGTCGGCCTGCTTCGGCGCGGGGCGGGTCAGGGTGACGCGGCGGCCGTCGATGAGGAACGCGCTCGGCGTCATCCGGAACAGCCGCACCTTCCCGCGGCGATCCTCCAGCTTGACGCAGTCGCCGTCCTGCAGTTTCTCGAACCCGACCACCGCCCCGACGTAGCCGTCCACCGCCGACTCCACGACGAGGCCCTCGTCGGCCGGCACTTCCGGGGCCACCATCGCCTTGCGCCGCGCATGGCCGCGGGCGCCGCCGAAAATGTCCTGGGAGGCATAGGGGTCGTGGTAGCTCATGGCGATCGAGGGTAGCCGACGGCCGCGGAGGTCCCGGGCAGGCGTCACGGTCGCCGTGCCGGGTCGCCACCTCGGTCGCGGCCCCGGTCGGCTACCGTGTCCTGCCATGGAACGACCTCCGGTGGATCGCGTCGCCGTCGATCAGGTGTGGACCCCCGTCCAGCACACGGCCCTGTGGTTGGGCGCGTGGGTGACGGGGCAGGTCTCGTACGACCACCTGCTCGACGCGCTCGACGCCGTCGGCGGGCCGCATTCGGCGGAGCTCGTCGATGCGACTGTGCCGGCGGTCGTCGACGTGGATGCGCCGCTGGGGCGCGCAGAGCTGCTTCGTCTGGTGCGCGCGGTCACCGATGGCGGCGCGTGGGCCCGCGATGCCGAACCGCCGGTGCGGCTGGTGTTGTCCGGGTCGGGTGAGGCGCCGATGCTGCCCGCGGGAACGGAGCTTTACGACGCCGCCGCCCGGGCCGGTGCGGCCATCGTGTTGGCGGATGCGACCCCGGGGTGGCGTCACGTGCTCGTGCCCGAACGTTTGCCCGCCGGCGGCGGCGTTCGGTGGCTGTGGTTCACCGTGGAGGGGCATCTGCCGGAACCGGCGCACCTGTCCCCCGGCGAGGCTGATTTGATGCTCGCCGACGCCACCCGCCGGGCGGCGGCGGACATCGCGGCGGCGTCGCCCGGGGCGCGTCCGGGTGCGGCGGCGCCGGATCCGCGGCTGATGGTGGGCATGCTGACGGATCACTTCGATCTCGCCGAGCTCCCCGACGAACTGCCGCGGCGTGCCGGCGGGTTGCTCGCGCGGGCGGACCGGCTGGCGGCGATTCTCGCCGTCGGGCGCGGCGAGGCTCCCGGGGCGGGTGCGGCGCATGACCCCCACCTGATTCCGCTGTGGCGCGACATCCGTGCCGCGCGGGTGGCCGCCGTCGATTACGCGGTGCGCGAATGGGCGGCCGACTACGCCGGAGCCTGAGCAGCTGCGGCGGGGTGCGTCAGTCGGGTCGGCCCGCGTGGGACGACCGCGCGGCGGGGACGCAGCAGTCCACGGCGCAGGGCTTGCCGTCGCAGGCGGAGCCGAGCAGCGGCTCGCGGCCGAGGCGGCGGGCCGGGGCGCCGTCGGTGCGCTCGCGGATGAGCTCGACGATCATCTCGGTGAATGCCTCGGACGGGCCGGGCGTGGCCACGCGTTCGATGACGATGTCGTGGGCGTCCATCTCTTCCTGCAGCTCCGAATCGAGGTCCCACACGACCTCGATGTGGTCGGAGATGAAGCCGACCGGGCACACGACGGCGGCGTTTTCCCCGTCGGCGAAGATCGCCTCGATGTGGTCGACGATGTCGGGTTCGAGCCATGGCACCTGCGGCGGGCCGGACCGCGACTGCCACACGACGTCGAACTCGGTGGCCCCGACTTGCTCGGCGATGAGGCCGGCGGCTTCGTTGACCTGACGCGAGTACAGGTTTCCGCCCAGCGACGCCGGCCCGGAGGCGTCGTCGGCGGCGTTGGGGATGGAGTGGGCGGTGAACACCAGGCGCGCGCCGTCGCGGCGGTCGGCGGGCAACTTCGCGAGGGATTCGCGCACCGCGCGGGCGTATTCGCCGATGAACAGCGGGTGGTCGTGGAAGCCGCGGAGCTTTTCCATCTCGATGGCGCCGAGCTCCGGCTTCGATGCGAGGTGCTCCCGGGCGCGGGCGATGTCCTCGTGGTACTGGCGGCAGCCGGAGTATCCGGCCCAGGCGGAGGTGGCGAACACCAGCGCGCGGGTCACGCCGTCGCGGGCCATGTCCTCGACGGTGTCCTCGATCATCGGGTGCCAGTTGCGGTTGCCGAAGTACACCGGCAGGTCGATGCCCTCGTCGGCGAGTTTCTTCTCCAGGTTGGCGATGATCTCGCGGTTGAGGTCGTTGAGCGGCGAGCGGCCGCCGAAATGGTGGTAGTGCTCCCCGACCTCGTCGAGACGCTCGGGCGGGATGCCCCGGCCACGGGTGACGTTTTCCAGGAAGGGGCGGACGTCCTCTTCCTTTTCCGGTCCGCCGAAGGACAGGACCAGGATGGCGTCGAAGGGGTGGTCGGGTGCGGCGTCGGTCATGCAGGACAGCTTAACGGGACGGCTTCACCCGTCGAACAAGGGGACCCTAAGTGGGTTGGGGCTTGGCGACGCCCGCCTCAGGGCACGCGGCGGCCGAGAACCAACGAGGAGCCGGCGGAGATGACCAGCAGCACGAAGGACGCCGCCATCCACGGACGCGGCTTCTCGCTGCGACGCAGTTCGTAGCCGATTTCGTCGGTCAGTGCGCCGTAGACGTCGCGCAGTTCGTCGAGGCTCGCCGCGGAATGGAACTCGCCTTCGGTGCGGCGGGCGATTTCCATGAGGGATTCGTCGTCGTTGGGCACCTCCAGGACCTGGCCGTCGATGTTGACCACGCCGTCGCGGGTGCCGAAGGAGATGGTGTGGATGGGCAGTCCGATTTTCGCGGCCTCGTCGGCGGCGGTGTACGCGCCGCGGGGGTCGTCGAGTTCGGCGGGGATGGTCTGTTTGCCGTCGGACAGCAGTACGATCGCGGCGGGCGGGGGTCCGTCCGGGCCCCGGACCTGTTCGCCGAACTGGAGGATCGCCGATTGCGCCGCGGCGATGGCGTCGCCGGTGGCGGTGGCGCTGTCGAGGGTGGCCCCGTCGAGGGCGCGGGCGACGGTGTCGTGGTCGGTGGTCGGCATGACGGGGGTTTGCGCGCGGCCGGCGAAGGTGACCAGCCCGACGTTGAGGTCGTCGGGCAGCGATTCGATGAACTCGCGGCCCGCCTGCTTCGCCGTGGTCAATCGATCTGGCTCGACGTCGGTTGCGGACATTGAAAGCGACACGTCGACGACGAGCATGATCGTGGCCCTGTTGCGCGCCACCTTCGTCTCCGCCATTGGTCCGGCCATCGCGACCGCCAACACCGCCAGCGCGGCCAGCAGCGCCGCGACGGGCACGTGCCGCAGCCAGGGGTGCCCGGGGCCCGTCACGTCGGCGACGACGGTGAAGTTGCCGAACGCGATGGACCTCCGGCGCTTGCGCTTGTCGACGACGACGTAGGCGGCGGCCGCCGCGATGGGCACCAGCAGCGCGAGCAACCACCACGGGTGGGCGAAGGAGCCGGTCATCGGGCACCTCCCCGCCCCGGGGCCACCTGACGGGCGAAGTCGAGCACCCAGTCCCGGTCGGTGCGCAGCTCGACGATGCGGGCGCGGGCAGACCGCAGCGCGGCGGTGACCCGCTCGGAATGCTCCCGAGCCGCCGTTTCGTAGCGTCTCCTCGTCGCGTCGTCGATGTCGACGTCCAGGATCTCCCCCGTCGTCGGGTCGGACAGGCGGACGGGACCGTCGCCGGGCAGCGACTCGTCGGCGGGGTCGATGAGCCGAATGGCCAGGACGTCGGTGCGGGTGCTCACCACGCGCAACGCATCGGCCCAGTCCACCGGCCCGAGGAAGTCGGAGATGACGGTGACCAAACCGGCCCTCGGCGCCCGCGAGGGCAACGTGCCCAGGTCCGCGGCCAGACCGGAACCGCCCACGTGCCGCGCCGCACGGGCGATCAGCCGCATCGCATGGGCGCGGCCCTGACCGGGCGGAATCAGGGTGCCGTCGGCGACCAGCGCCGTGCGGTCCCCCGGGTTGTCCGCCAACAGCGTCACGGCCGCCGTGGCCGCTGCCAGCAGGTGGCGTTTCGTCGTGGGGCCGGACCCCGTCGTCAAGCGGGGCGACGACTCCGCGACGATCCACGATTCCAATTCGCGCTCGGCCTCGGGGTCGCGCACGTGGGCGACGCCCGTGCGCGCGGTGACCGACCAATCCATTAGGCGGACGTCGTCGCCGATGACGTACTCGCGGGCCGAATCGGGATCGGTGCCCGGCCCCGTCGCCGCCGACGCGAACGTGCCGCGCAGCAGACCGTCGAGCCGGCGGGTCACCGTCAACTCGAGGTGCCGCAGAACCCGGTCCAGGTCGCGGTCGATGGCCGGGGTGTCGCTCATTGCCCGGCGCCCACCTCGGGCAGACGCACCCGCGCCAGCACCCGGTCGATGATGGCCTCCGGGGTCACCTCGTCGGCAAGCCCCTCGTAGGACAGGACCAGCCGGTGGCGGAGCACGTCGGGCAGGACCTCCACCACATCGGCCGGGGTGACGTAATCGCGGCCCTTGAGCAGCGCCGTCGCCCGGGCCGCGGTGATCGCGCCCAACGTCGCACGCGGCGACGCGCCGTACGCCAGCCACCGGCCCACGTCATCCAGGTTCGCCCGCGACGGATTGCGGGTCAGCTCGATGACCGCCACCACGTAGTCGATGAGCGAATGGTGGACGAACACCTCGCGGGTCTTCTTCTGCAGCGCCCGGACGGTGTCCGGATCGAAGACGCGGCCGGCCGTCGGCGGCGTCGACCCCATCCGGTAGACGATCTCGCGTTCCTCCGCCGGCGTCGGATAATCGACGATGACCTTGAACAGGAAACGGTCGCGCTGCGCCTCCGGCAGCGGGTACACGCCCTGGTTTTCGATGGGGTTCTGCGTCGCCAGCACCAAAAACGGCTCCGGCACCGGACGCGACACGCCGGCGATGGACACCTGGTGCTCCGCCATGACCTCCAGCAGCGCCGACTGCACCTTCGCGGGCGCGCGGTTGATCTCGTCGGCCAGCACGACGTTGGCCATCACGGGGCCGGGCTCGGTGATGAACTCGCCGGTGTCCTGCCGGAACACGCGGGTGCCCACGATGTCGGAGGGCACCAGGTCCGGGGTGAACTGGATGCGGGAGAAGCTGCCGCCGATGACGGTGGCGAACGTCGACACCGCCAGCGTCTTGGCCACGCCCGGCACGCCCTCCAGCAGCACGTGGCCGCCGGAGAGCATGGCCACGACCAGCTGCCGGCACAGGTGCTGCTGGCCGACGACGACGCGGCTCATCTCGGAGAGGACCCTGCGCAGATCCGGGGCGTTCGTTTCCGGGGCGTCGGTCACGTCGTCTTCTCCTGTGGGGTCGGGTGGGGTGCTCCCCGCAGATTAGACGAGGCGCACGACGTTCGGGGTCATCCCGTTGTATCGCACGGCGGTGACGCGGACGTGCGAGCCCGACTGCGGGGCCTCGATCATCTGGCCGTTGCCCAGGTAGATGGCGACGTGGCCGTGGCCGTTGGGGCCGTAGAAGATGAGGTCGCCGCGCTCCATCTGGGACGCGGGGTAATGCGTGCCGCGCTGGTACTGGTAGCCGGTGTAGTGCGGCAGGTTGATGCCGATGCCGGCGTAGGCGTAGAGCGTCAGTCCCGAGCAGTCGAAGCCGACCTTGTTGTAGTCGCCGTGGGCGTCGGCGACGCCGCCGTCGCGGATGCCCTTGGTGGGGCCGTTGGCGTTGCCGCCGCCCCAGGCGTAGGGCACGCCGATCTGCGACATCGCGCGCGAGATGACGGTTTCGATCTTCGCGGACCGGTCTCCGGCGGTCGGCGACGGCGATTCCGGGTTGGCGGGCGTGGCGGTCTGCACCGCCGTGCCGTTGGTTCCGGTGCCGTCCGTGGTGCCGGGGGTCGTGGTGGTTTCGGCGTCGCTTTCCGACGCGTCGGCGTCCGAGTCGGAGGTGCCGGCTTCGTCATCGTCGGTGCCCGTGCCCGAGGTGCCGGAGGTGCCGGACTCGCCCGAGGTGCCGGAGTCGCCCGAGCCGCTCGAACCGTTGGCCGTGTCCGCGGCGGATTCGTCGGTCTGCGACGGGCGCGGGGTGACGGTCGGGGCGTCGCCGGCGTCGGCTGCCGCGTCGGACTCGGTCGCGCCGCCGTTGGCGGTGACCTCGTCGCGGGCGTCGTCGGCGGCTTCGCGGACGACCTCGTCTTCGGAACGGCCGTCGCTGGAACCGCCGGAACGGTTGTAGGCGTCCAGGGCGATGCGGGCGGCGTCGAGGGCGGCGCGGGCGGCGTCGCGCTGGATGACGGCGGCGGCATGCTTGATGCGTTCGTCGTTGAGCAGGCGCTCGGCTTCCTTGAAGGCGCGTTCGGCCTCGCCGTGGAGTCGCTCGGCCTCGGTGGAGGCCTCCTCCGCCTTGCGACGCATCTCCCGGAGGGTGGAGTCGGCGTTGGCCGCCTCGGTGCGGGCGCGGTCGAGCTCGTCGACCACGAGGCCCTGCTTGTCGGCCTCGCGGCGCAGCGTCGAGGAACGGTCGAGGACCTCGGCGGCGTCGGACGCTCCGCCCAGCGCGGACGGCAGCGAGTAGCCCTGGCGCATCGCGGCGCGGGCCATGTCGTCGAAGGTGCCCTGGGCGGCGCGGAGGTCGTCGCGCGTCCCGCCGAGGGTGCGCTTGGCCTCGTCCGCCGCGTCGCCCGCACGGCGAGCCTCGCGGCGGGCGTTGCCGAGGTCCACGTTGGCGCGGTTGACGTCCTCGCGCAGCGAGCCCATCTTCAGCTCGAGATCGGAGACGGTGCGTTCGCGTTCCGTCACCTCGCGGACGAGGCTCTGCAGGACGCCGTCGGCGGTCGACTCCGCATGCGAGTCACCCCCGGTCGGCTGCGCCGAGGCCGTGGGGACGTGCGCGGCCATGAGGCCGACGATCATGGCTCCGGCAATGGGGCGGGCCCACCCGCGGCGGGTCCGGTTCGTCCGGATAACTGCCACCTGAGACTCCTTGCTGTGCGAAATGAACCGGGGGCGTTCGACTCGTACGGCAACTTCCCCATTGCCCGAATCGATTGCCGACGGCTGTCGGCGTCGCACCCGGTGGTGCGTGCCCCGGGAAGCGACAGGCGCACCCGGGGTAACAATGAGCACGCTACGACACAAGGTTCCCCAAGAGCACACGAGTCACAGGCGAAACGTGCGTCCCGCTGTTCGTGACCGTTTCGTTATGGGTGATGGTCTGCGAATTCCACAATGTGTTCGAATGGTGTGATATTCGTCACAAATTGCCGCCAAGGCCGCGTGTCGGTACGCGAAATCGTCGCAAAGCAAGTACCTGACCTTGTCGCCGGTCAAGCCAAGTGACTTGATTCTTGCCTGTGGGTAAGCATGGGTATATCGCATTAACTATTCGTCAGTGCGTTTATCGAATCGTTATGGCGCTGCGATGGCGGCGTTCCTCGGCGTCGGCCGTCCCGTTCGGTCCGGTCGGCCCGCGCGGTGTCGGCCGTCCCCGTTCAGCCCCGGTTGCCCCGATGCGAGCGGATCCACCAGAACGCGATGAGCGCGGCGAACACCACGACGATCCCCCCGCCGACGGCGAGACTGTAGTTGACCCACGGCACCGTCCAGTCCCCCGCGATGTCGATGAACGCGTCGAAGCCCTGCGGATACCGCTCGGGGTAATCCTCCATCATCGCGAAGCCGGCCTGCTCGAGCGCCGCCTGCGGAATCTCGTCCGAGGCGGCCGACACCGAAAACGGCGCACGGACGATGACGGTGCCGCCATCCTCGGCCACGACCTCGTTGGCGAAGTTGCGCAGATCGGTGGTGCCCATCGGGTCCTTGTCGACGATGACGACCTTGAGGTCCTCGATGCCGCGGGCCGGCGCGGAATCGACGATGGGGCGCAGCGCGGCCTCCAGATCCTCGTTCGCGGTGACGATCGGATCGTGCTGCAACGCCTCCGACACCGTCTTCGCGTCGAGGTTCTCCAGGTACATCGATGTGCCCTCGCTCATTGTCGCGTCGCCTTCTCCCGGTCGTCCTTGTCCCCCTCGTGCCCCACCATCATGCCGTCCCGCGGGGGTGATGTCGGGTAGCGCGCCCCGGCGCGCCGTGTCCGGATGAGTGCAACAGAACGCCCGTACTGTTATTCTTGGGGGAGGTCGAGCCGGACCGCGGAGCACCGCATGATCCACATGCGCCGAAGGTGCCCCTCGCGACGCGTTCGCGCCAAGTGCCACCAGGGCCCATCTCGTGTGCAGGGCCTGAAGGCGCGCCCCAACCGAGCAAAGATTTGGAGCAGACTGTGACTGAAAGCAAGAACTCCTTCAACGCCAAGAGCACCCTCGAGGTCGGCGGGAAGTCCTACGACTACTTCCGCCTCGACGCCGTGCCGGGCATGGAGAAGCTGCCTTACGCCCTCAAGGTTCTCGGCGAGAACCTGCTGCGCAACGAGGACGGCGCGAACATCACCGAGGAGCACATCAACGCGGTCGCGAACTGGGATGCGTCGGCTGAGCCGTCCATCGAGATCCAGTTCACCCCGGCCCGCGTGATCATGCAGGACTTCACCGGCGTCGCCTGCGTCGTCGACCTGGCCACCATGCGCGAGGCCGTGAAGACCCTCGGCGGCGACCCGGACCAGGTCAACCCGCTCAACCCGGCCGAGATGGTCATCGACCACTCCGTCATCATCGAGGCCTTCGGCAACGCCGACGCCCTCGAGAAGAACGTCGAGATCGAGTACCAGCGCAACGACGAGCGCTACCGCTTCCTGCGTTGGGGCACCGGCGCCTTCTCGAACTTCCGCGTCGTTCCCCCGGGAACCGGCATCGTCCACCAGGTCAACATCGAGTACCTGGCCCGCACCGTCTTCGACAACAACGGCCTGGCCTACCCGGACACCTGCGTCGGCACCGACTCCCACACCACCATGCAGAACGGCCTGGGCATCCTGGGCTGGGGCGTCGGCGGCATCGAGGCCGAGGCCGCCATGCTGGGCCAGCCGATCTCCATGCTGATCCCGCGCGTCGTCGGCTTCAAGCTGACCGGCGACACCCCGGCCGGCGTCACCGCGACCGACGTCGTCCTGACGATCACCGACATGCTCCGCCAGCATGGCGTCGTCGGCAAGTTCGTCGAGTTCTACGGCGCCGGCGTGTCCAAGCTGCCGCTGGCCAACCGCGCCACCATCGGCAACATGTCCCCGGAGTTCGGCTCCACCGCGGCCATCTTCCCGATCGACGACGAGACCACCAAGTACCTGCGCCTGACCGGCCGCTCCGAGGAGTCCGTCGCCCTCGTCGAGGCCTACGCCAAGGCCCAGGGCATGTGGCTGGACGAGAACACCCCGGAGGCCGAGTACTCCGAGTACCTCGAGCTGGACCTGTCGACGGTCGTCCCGTCGATCGCCGGCCCGAAGCGCCCGCAGGACCGCATCGAGCTGTCCTCCGCCAAGGAGCAGTTCCGCAAGGACCTGCACAACTACACCAACGGCTCCGGCAACGAGTCCGTGCAGGACTACGTCGCCGAGGGCGGCAACTCCGGCAAGGGCGGCGCCGAGCTGTCCTTCTCCGACGACGCCAACGTGCCGAACCTGGCCCTGGGTGCGGCGGGCCGCCCGTCCAACCCGATCAAGGTCAACTACAACGGCAAGGAGATGGTGCTCGACCACGGCATGGTCTCCATCGCCTCGATCACCTCCTGCACCAACACCTCGAACCCGTCCGTGATGGTCGGCGCGGCCCTGCTTGCGCGCAACGCCGCGGACAAGGGCCTGAAGGCGGCTCCGTGGGTCAAGACCTCGATGGCCCCGGGCTCGCAGGTCGTCACCGGCTACTACGAGAAGGCGGGCCTGTGGCCGGCCCTGGAGGCCATGGGCTTCTACCTCGTCGGCTACGGCTGCACCACCTGCATCGGCAACTCCGGCCCGCTGCCGCAGGAGATCTCCGACGCGATCAACGAGGCCGACCTGGCCGCCACCGCGGTCCTGTCGGGTAACCGCAACTTCGAGGGTCGCATCAACCCGGACGTCAAGATGAACTACCTGGCGTCCCCGATCCTGGTCATCGCCTACGCGATCGCCGGCACCATGGACTTCGACTTCGAGACCGAGTCCCTGGGCAAGGATCAGGACGGCAACGACGTCTTCCTGAAGGACATCTGGCCCTCCACCGAGGAGATCGAGTCCGTCATCGAGGAGTGCATCACCTCCGAGCTGTACGACGAGGACTACAAGGACGTCTTCGCCGGCGACTCGCGTTGGCAGAACCTGCCGACCCCCGAGGGCAAGACCTTCGCGTGGGACGACAAGTCCTCCTACATCCGCAAGGCGCCGTACTTCGACGACATGGAGATGGAGCCGCAGCCGGTGTCCGACGTCAAGGGCGCGCGCGTCCTGGCGGCGCTGGGCGACTCGGTCACCACCGACCACATCTCCCCCGCGTCCTCCATCAAGCCGGGCACCCCGGCGGCGCAGTACCTCGACTCCATGGGCGTCGAGCGCAAGGACTACAACTCGCTGGGCGCCCGTCGCGGCAACCACGAGGTCATGGTCCGCGGCACCTTCGCCAACATCCGTCTGCAGAACCAGCTGCTCGACGGCGTGACCGGCGGCTACACCCGCGACTTCACCCAGGAGGGTGGCCCGCAGTCGTTCATCTACGACGCCGCGCAGAACTACAAGGCCGCCGGCACCCCGCTGGTGGTCATGGGCGGCAAGGAGTACGGCACCGGTTCCTCGCGTGACTGGGCCGCCAAGGGCACCCTGCTGCTGGGCGTGAAGGCCGTCATCGCCGAGTCCTTCGAGCGCATCCACCGCTCGAACCTCATCGGCATGGGCGTCATCCCGCTGCAGTTCCCGGAGGGCGAGTCCTGGAAGTCGCTGGGCCTGGACGGCACGGAGACCTTCGACATCACCGGCATCGAGGAGCTCAACGAGGGCACCACGCCGAAGACCGTCAAGGTCGTCGCCACCAAGGAGGGCGGCGAGGCCGTCGAGTTCGACGCGGTCGTCCGCATCGACACCCCCGGTGAGGCGGAGTACTACCGCCACGGCGGCATTCTGCAGTTCGTGCTCCGCAACATGATCAACGGCTAGTCCGCTCCCCTCCTTCATGGAGGGGCGACCCGCCGTGATCGGGCACCGG